>JARRRG010000679.1:0-4188 GCA_037380965.1 Deltaproteobacteria bacterium | reverse complement strand
TCGGATAGCCGACTATAACAACCAGCGTAGGGAAAAGCGAGCCAAACCCCGTGAACATCCGGTTCGGGCGCGCGCGGAGTCCCTGTCGGAGTGAGCATCTCGTGGACTCGCGGGGAAGCCTTTGGGGTAGTCGCAATGGTCGCGGCTTCTCTTGGTGTCTTTCGACAATACGCTCTTGTTTCCTGGTGAGCTGAGACGTATAGTAAGAGTCACTGAAGGAGGGGCCAATGACCGAGTCCACGGACAAACCGACTGCTTTTGTTCGAGTCGAGGATCGAGCTGGCAATCAGTATATATGCCCAGTAGAAGCGCTGAAGGACCCGGCCCGTGCCACCGAGGAAGAACTCGAGAACTGTTTTGACTCTATTGAGGAGGCCTTTACGTCGCGGTTGATCTGATCGTTTCCGTGCTTACAGGTGTGAATTAAGGCGCGTGGTCTCGCCGGAGATCTGTTAATACTCGTTGGAAGGGCAATTTAGTGAGCACCAACCGGTGCTTTCGACTCCGCGGTAATCATGGGGACAGCCAGACGGCGTGAGAGTCTCTGAAGGATTCGCGTCCATTTTCCGCGTTCGAGCTTTTCGTCCCGCGTGTGCGGAGAATCAACTACCACCGCAACCACCTCTTTGTGGTTCTTGGCGTAGGCATAGACCTCTTTGTCCACATCCCCAACGCTGACGGAAATGTGGGTCGACATTCCATGCATTCCCGCCTCTGCCATGTGGTTCCTCATCTCCTCCGCGTATTTTGCCCTCAGGCTTTCGAGAGACTCTCCGCTCTCCGGAGGTAATTTGTGTATCACCTGAAGCACGTCGAGTGAGGCATCCATTCGCGTACAGAGATTCGTGGCAAAGCGGAGTGCGTCCGTGTCGAGATCCGACCCGTCTACCGCAAGCAGCACCGTCGTAACGTGCCGGGGCGTACGGGAGATCTCAACGGCTGTCTTCGATTCTCCTGATTCACCGAATGCCGTTGCCGCGGCATAGTGCTCGAAGGCTTTCCTGAGATTCCTTCCGGGAGTCCGCTTCACACTCTTTGTCGACGCGCGAACAACTCCTTGAGACGCAGCAGGTTTCGACGGTTCTCGGAGGAATTCCTTCGCAGTCTCATGCTCACCCGCCTCGGCGAACGTGACGGCATTGAAAAGCGTGTTGATCTTCTTCCGAACTTTCTTCATTGACTCCTCCGCTCGAGTCCGTTCACCCAATTATCCTATCAAAGACCGTGCCAAGAGAGGTGTTGCCATAACAAGCTGATTATACTGTCGAAAATTATTGAGGTCAATTTGTCCTGTCGTGCTCCCCCGTACCACACTGGAACAAAGAATCTTTTTGTGCCGAAATAGAATAGATAAATCAATGGGTTATTAATGAGTTCAATATCAACGGGCTTGTTTCAATGAGAAACACTCGGTCTCACCCCGGTAAAGGCTCCGCCCATGCGATACAATATCGCCGCGTTCATATGCAGAATTAAAGGACCTCTAACAGGAAACCCGCGTGGTCCATGACGAAAAGCGTGCCCCAGTACGGTGCCGCGGGCCGGAAATCTTGTTTCGATGTGAAACCTTCTGCCACATTCTCTGGCATGACCTTGAATATTCGTGCAAACACGGTGTACTTGACAAGAGGGGGGCACCTGTTTCATAATGGAACGAAAAGGGGGCGCGGCTATTGCGTCCGATGAACGTGCGCCTCCATCTGGTTAGTGTAACCTATTGACAATAATGAGTAAAGGGGAGAATACTTTTTCGTCGGCCTCGCGCAGCCGGTGGCATGATAGTTGCTCAAATTTTGTCTGGGTGCAGCGGAAGGATAACGTCCAGGGGGTCCAGTGAGGAACGCAGATGTCCTTCATCAATTATATTAATAGGATGAGTATTCGAAGGAAGTTGGTCATTGGAATGGCCGGCGTGATCGTCTTCATGGGAGCGGCAATGCTGGGATCGTTGTACTGGATGCGGTCGCTGCAGGAGAAGATGAGGAATCTGGAAGCGGTCAGTCGATTTGAGGAGTCAGTGCTGGAGATGCGCCGTTTTGAAAAGAATTTCTTCCTCTATGGAGATCCGCATTTCCTCAAGACTGCGCAGCACAATGCCAGCCGGGTGAGACAGCTCTTCGAAGATCACAAGGCTCTGTTCCTACGGCTGTCCGCGCCGGGACCCGTGAAGGCGTTCGAGACAAACTTGAAGGAATATGAAGACCTTCTCTCGAAACATCAGGCGGAATTACCGGCTGGTTCCAAGGCTGAACCCCTGGTGGGAAGAGATGAAGTGGGCATTCGGCGAGCCGGTGCGGCCATTGCGGATTTTGCCGAAGATGTCGCGTCGGAGAAGCGCACATCAATTAATGAAACCATCTGGAACACCATGAGATGGCAGTTGGCTGGATTTGGGCTGGCCGTCTTCGGTATCGCGGTGATGGGTGGGTTGATGTTTCTGAAGGTCACCGGCCCGCTCAAGCTTCTGGAGGAGAGCACACGGCGAATCGCAAAAGGTGAGTTCGAGCCCATTGAGATGATCCCTCACGAGAAAGAGGTTCGGGATATTTTTCAATCGTTCAATCAGATGGCCAGAGAGTTGAAGCAGGGGCAGGATCAACTGGTTCAATCGAAGAAACTCGCGTCCCTCGGCACCATGCTGGCGGGTGTGGCTCATGAAATCAACAATCCACTGTCCAATATCTCGTCATCGTGTCAGCTCCTGCTGGAAGAGCTCAACGGCTTGAAACCGTTTTGGAGCAGGTGGATAAGGCACGCAACATCGTGCGGACCCTCCTGGAATTCTCGCGCAACAGGGATTTCCGGATCGAGAAGGTTACGTTGAAAGAATTGGTGGACAAGACCTTTCTGCTCCTCCAGGGGGAGATGCCTCCCCAGGTCCGAATCGTCACGAAGGTGGACGACTCAATCACGGTGGACGTTGACAGCCAGAGAATGCAGCAAGCGCTCATGAACCTGATTTCCAATGCCATTCAAGCAGTTGAAGGTGAAGGTGAAGTCGAAATCTCGGCCCAGAGTGGACGAGACGGGAAGGTTGACATCAAGATCCGGGACTCGGGCAAAGGGATTGACCCCGATGATCTTCCCAAAATATTCGATCCGTTCTTCACTACGAAAGATGTTGGAAAGGGCACCGGCCTGGGGCTCTTTGTCACGCACGATATCATCATCAATCACAATGGGAGCATTTCAATAGACACGGCCAAGGGCCGGGGCACCACCGTCACGGTGAGCATTCCGAAAGAGAGGCCGTCAACATGAACGATCGCCCGAAAATCTTAATCATAGATGATGAGGATGTCGCTCTCCGCAATCTCGAGCGCATACTCCACAGGCATGATTATGAGATCTTCACGGCGAGCACGGGGCCGGCGGGTCTCAAGATGATTCAGGAAGATCGTTTTGATGTCGTGCTCACCGACTTGAGAATGGAGCAGGTTGACGGGCAGAAAATCCTCGAAGAGTGCCTAACGATTCATCCGGAGACGGAAGTGATCATGATCACCGGATACGCGACGGTGGATTCCGCGATCGAGGCCATGAAAAAAGGCGCGTACCACTACATAGCCAAGCCCTACCGCATCGAGGAGGTCCGGAACACGGTTGAGGAGGCCGTGGAAAAGGTCCAGCTCAAGTACGAAAACCTGAAACTCAAGGAGGATCTGAAAAAATTCCAGGAAGCTGGGGAGGTAAGAATTATTACCAAGGACCCGGCCATGCTCAAGATACTTGAGACGGCTCGACAGATCGCGCACACCGACTGCAATGTGTTTATCACCGGCAATTCAGGTACCGGCAAGGAATTGCTTGCGCAGTACCTTCACGAGTGCAGCAGGAGAGCGAGCGGGCCCTGGACGGCCATTAATTGTGGAGTGTTTTCGGAATCTCTGTTGACCAGCGAGCTGTTTGGACATGAACGGGGCGCGTTCACCGGTGCGGATCGCACAAAACAGGGAATTATCGAACTTGCGACCGGGGGTACGCTCTTCCTGGACGAAATAACGGAGATGTCGGTCAATATGCAGGTCAAGCTTCTGCGGGTAATCCAGGAGAAGAAGCTGATGCGAGTTGGGGGCACGTCGGACATCGAGGTTGATGTTCGTTTCATCGCGGCAAGCAACAGAAACGTGGGGCAGGCCCTCAAAGAGGGCGAGTTCCGTGAGGACCTGTACTATCGCTTGAATGTCG
>JARRRG010000678.1:0-4241 GCA_037380965.1 Deltaproteobacteria bacterium | reverse complement strand
ATTCCCAGGCGCTCGTTGATCTTCGTCATCTCGGACTTCATCAGTGCGCCGGGCTGGGAGCGGTCGCTGCACTTGCTCAATCAGCGGCACGAAGTGCTGGCCATCCGCTTGTGGGACCCGCGGGAAGTGGAGTTGCCGGACGTCGGTCCGATTGTGATGGAGGATGCGGAGACGGGCGAGCAACTGTATGTGGACACCCACGACCGCAAGTTTCGGCAGCGGTTTCAGGAGGCGGCGCGGCAGCGCGAAGCAGCCTTGAACGAGACGTTCAAGCGTGCGGGAGTGGATGCGCTATCGCTCTCGACCGAGGAAGATCTGGTGCGTGCCATCGTGCGGTTTGCGACGCTGCGCAAGCAGCGCCGCCAGTGAGTGTGGACGGGTAGAGCTATGTCATTCATCTGGCCTGCAATGCTTGTCTTACTGTTTTTGATTCCGTTGTTTGCTGCGCTGTACATGAGGTTACAGCGGCGGCGGCGACGGTTGGGCGCGGGGTACGGCCAGTTTGGACTCGCGCAGGAGATGGCTGGTCGCCGGCTTGGCGCCCGACGCCATATTCCGCCCACGCTCTTTCTCGCCTCATTGACTATCCTTCTCATCGCGCTGGCGCGTCCGCAGGCGGCGGTTAGCCTGCCCCGGGTGGAAGGCACCGTCATGCTCGCCTTCGACGTTTCGGGCAGTATGGCAGCCGACGATTTGAAGCCGACGCGCATGGAGGCGGCCAAAACTGCCGCGCTGGACTTTAAGCTCGGTACGGGCAGAACTCGCGCATCGATCTCCTCCTCGAAAGACCGGATGGACAACGCTGCTTCGTCGAAATAAAGAATTGCACGCTTGTCCAGGGAGGTGTCGCGTACTTTCCCGATGCCGTAACCGCACGCGGACGCAAGCATCTGGTCGAATTGCAGGCTCAGGTGGCTCTCGGGCATCGAAGTGTGAATTTCTTCCTCATTCAACGGATGGACGCGGGTCTCTTCCGGCCTGCGGATCATATCGATCCCGCGTACGGAGCAGAGCTGCGGACCGCGCGTGACCGCGGGGTCGAGCTTCTCGTCTATGATGTTCATCTGAATCTTCAAGGAATCAAATTACATACACCCGTCTCCTGTGAATTGTAAGACATGCCCCACACGGGAACGGAACGCGGTTCCCCTCGCCCTTTCTTGTTGACGGCTCCGGGATCTTACGGATATCCTGAATGATAGAGTCTTGAGGCAGGTACACGGAGGCGTCACGAGCACATCTCTCACAGGGAAGATAATTGTTGGCGGGGGGAATGTGGGCACCGAAACTTGCCTTGCGCCGTGAACGGTGATTCCGTGCAGGAATGGGACAATGTGGGGCTTTCCAGGGGATATGAGGGATTCACCCGTGCTTACCTGATCTCGCGACCAGGTGGTCGTCCGCCAAATGTGTTGGGGCGAGTCTCTACCATGAAACATCAATCGCATTAATGAAAGGATCGATGAGATGGAGCACGAATTTACAAGACGCGAAATTATTGGAGGTGTCGGAGCAGCCGCAACGATGGGAGTCCTCTCAAATTTCCTCGGCTCCGAAGCCCTGGCCTCGGAACCGAAAAAGGGCGGGCAACCGGGTTACATACACAAGCTTCCCCCATTGCCGTACCCCGAGGATGCCCTGGAACCGGTCATTGACAAGAAAACCGTGAACATCCACTACCACAAGCACTTCGCCGGATACATCAAGGGCCTGAATAAAACCCTCGGGCAAATCGATAAGGCGAGGGCATCGGGAGACTACCAGTGGATCAGAGCTTTGAGCCGCAATCTCGCGTTTAACGGTTCGGGCGTCGTCCTCCACTGGATCTATTTCACGACTATCGGACCCAATCCGAGCCAGCCGAGCAAGGAATTCTCCAAGCTGATCTCCAAGTCTTTCGGTTCCTTCGACACCTTCTGGAAGCAGTTTGCCGCAGCATCGAAGGCTGTGGAAGCGTCGGGTTGGGGCATTCTCGCATGGGAGCCTTTCAGCAATCATCTCACGGTCCACCAGGCGGAAAAGCACGAGAATTTGACCAGTTGGGGCGTGATGCCCCTCATGGTCTGTGATGTCTGGGAGCACGCGTACTATTTGAAATACCAGAACCGTCGTGCGGAGTACGTCGACAATTTCAAGAAGATCATCAACTGGAAGAAAGTTGAGGAGCGATTCAACAAGTACTGCGCGACCTGACGCAGCGCGCGACGTCATGCGCTCCGGATGACCAAAAACTGGTAAGCGCCCGGCTCTGTCGGGTGACTCGCCAAGGTTTGACCGTGTGAAGTAGTGGCGCTCGTGTTGAGACCAAGAACCAGACTGAAATTATGGACGAAAAGAGAATCGCCTCAACACGCGCCGTCACCCCGGCGAAAGCCGGGGCCCAGAAGAGATCCAAAAGCCTGGAGTCCGGCTTCCGCCGGAATGAGGGAGCTTCCGCGCCAGGAATGACCAGCCCTGGCGAGTGCACTGGGATCAGCAAAAACCCGGACGCCCTTTAGGACGCTCCGTCCGGTCCCCTTTGAGGGGCTGACAGGAATATGCCCCCGGCTCTGCCGGGGGTCATTTAACTTCGATCTCATCCGCGCGGCAGTTCCGGTGGTCGGGATGTTTTCTACCGCAGGGAAGTCGGCACGCGGGCAACCCATACCCGATCCACAACGGACGGGTGTTGCCGTACGCGGCCATGGCTGCTCACCATGCATAGTACCGACAATGAGATCCTTGAAGTCGTTGACACGGCCGATAACGTGATCGGACGCGCCACCCGCGCGGAAATCCATCGACGCGGTTTGATTCATCGGGCCGTCCATATTCTTCTGTTCAACTCCGCAGGGGAGATCTATGTGCAGCGGCGTTCGGCCCTCAAGGACCGGTTCCCCCGAAGGTTGGACTCCTCCGCGGCGGGGCATGTGGACCCGGGAGAATCCTACGAGCAGTCTGCGCGGCGAGAGCTCGAGGAAGAGTTGGGCATCATGGTCGATATCGAGGAGGTCCTCCGGTTGCCGGCTTCGGAGATAACCGACAACGAGCATGTGGTTGTGTACCAGGCGCGGTCGGACCTCGAGCCGTCATTGAATCCGGATGAGATCCAATGGGGCGGCTTTATGGCGCCGGGCACGCTTACCGCACTGATGGCGGAGAGACCTGACGATTTTGTACCGGTCTTTATTCATCTCTGGAACGAATACCGGGGAGGTGGTCATTGAGAGCCGTGGTTCAGCGAGTTTCCCGCGCGAAGGTCTCGGTTGACGGCACGGTGGTGGGCGAAATCGGGCCGGGTCTCGTGGTTCTTCTTGCCGCGGGGCATGGAGACGGCGCGAAGGAGGTCCGTTGGATGGCGGGCAAGCTCCCCGGTTTGCGCATCTTCCCGGACGAACAGGGAAAGATGAATCTCAGCCTGGAGCAAGTGGGAGGCGAGATGCTCGTGGTCTCCCAATTCACCCTGTACGGCGACTGTCGCAAGGGAAAGCGGCCCTCGTTCGCGGGCTCGGCTCCTCCGGACGAAGCGGTGAAGCTTTACCGGGACTTCATCGACGCGGTCGGCGAGCAGGGAATTCGCGTGGCCGAAGGGGAATTCGGGGCCATGATGGAGCTCGAGCTTGTCAATGACGGACCGGTCACTCTGATCGTTGACTCGCCCTGAGATTTCCGGGGGTTATGACAGACAGTCCCGCGACGGCTTAATCGCAAGGATCTCCCGGGCTGTGCTTGTCAGGCTGGTCCATCCGGACGGGTATCCGTTTCCCATCCTGCTCTAAGTAGAATCGCTTTTCATCCGCATCGGATACGATGTGCTTGGCCAACTCGTAATAGGCCGGCCGCAAGAATCGGGCGTGGAATTGGCCCTCTTTGACGGAAGTATAGGGCACGTTTTCCTCACCGATCCAGAATCGTTCCGGTTCGAAGATCTCCCCCGTCCCGTCGTTCAGCTCGAGGCGGAAGCAGTCCTTACTGAGCTCCGTGACGTTTCTTACCACGAACGGCGCGTCTTCCACTTCGACCCGGCAGATCTCCTTTCCGATTCGCACCTGGTATGCACCGTCATGAGCGCGTTCGAGGGAGCGGCTGAAGAGGAGGTACACCTCGGAATGAATGATTTCAGCGCCGTTCTGGAACCAACGTCCTTCCTTGTCAAAGACAAGCTTCAGGTAGGGGGTTGCATCGAAGACATCGTCTGGGCCGTTACCGGAGAATTGTGTCATGCCTATCCCTTGGAAATGTCTCACCAATATCCGGCCAGG
>JARRRG010000677.1:0-4159 GCA_037380965.1 Deltaproteobacteria bacterium | reverse complement strand
GGTCTGACCCACGTGCACTCCTTCCGCGCCCACGGCCAGTGCGATATCTATCCTGTCGTTAATGATCAGCGGCACCTGATTTGACTTCAAGAAGTCACGAATCTTGAGACATTCTTCATAGAATTCCCCTGTTTCGAGGTTCTTTTCCCGTAGTTGGACAACCGAAACCCCGCCTCTCACGGAGGCCTCGACCACGCTTCGCGTGGATCGCCCCTTTGACAAGACGCGGTCCGTGACGAGGTATACGTCCCAGTGCGAAGGTCCTCTCATGCCTCCTGTATCCTCGCTTGTGACTCCAGATCCTGAGGGGAGATCGCGTAGAGCGCGTCGAGCATCTTCACCCAGAAACTACCCGGCGCGTCAGCCTCCCGGGCCGCCCATTCTCCGGCCAGACCGAAAAAGGCGAGCGCAGCCGCGGTTCCTTCAACGGGATCACTGCCCTGGGATATGAATGCCCCCACTACGACGCTGGCTGCACAACCGGTGCCGGTAACGTAGCCCAGGAGCGCATGTCCACCGGTGATGACCAGAGAACGGTTCCCGTCGGTCACAACGTCCCGTTCGCCCGTGACCGCGACAACTGTTCCAAGGGCACGCGCAATGCTGTGCGCAGCGTCACACGCATCATCCACGTGGTGCACGGCATCCACACCCCGTGTTATTCCCCCTTCCGGCGAGAGGGCCATGATTTCGGATGCATTTCCTCGGATTACGGTCGGGGTTGCCGCTTCGATTATCTGTGTTGCTGTCCGCGTACGAAGCTTGGTGGCCCCGGCTCCGACCGGATCCAACACGAAGGGCTTGCCTGCAATGTGACACACTCTGCTGCCCAACACCATGGACTCGATCCACGATTTGGAGAGTGTTCCAATGTTAATCACGACCGAATTCGCCAGGCCGACGACCTCCGCCACTTCCTCAGGCGCATGAGCCATAATAGGAGATGCGCCCATCGCAAGCAGCACATTGGCGGTGGAGTTCATTACCACATAATTGGTGATGTTGTGGACGACCGGCCGCGAGGCTCGAACTTGGCGAAGGATTTCAGCAGCCGTTCCGGAGTACGTTGCCATCTGCGCTCCCCTCTCCAGTATTTGCTCGCATTATAGCCCACAAAGGGACTCATCGTAACATCTTTCCAAGCAGCAGTGAGTTGGAACAGGGTGAAAGAGTGGCAACCCCCGTCCACGCAAGACCAGACATGACAATGCCGCGAAAACGGTAATGCATTGGGGTTGAATCCCGAGCGCGCTGAGACCGCAGACCACTCCAGCTTTAC
This sequence comes from Deltaproteobacteria bacterium, assembly GCA_037380965.1. GTDB lineage: Bacteria > Desulfobacterota > Desulfomonilia > Desulfomonilales > Desulfomonilaceae > JARRRG01. The sequence goes on along the minus strand of JARRRG010000677.1, from coordinate 2,880 downwards.
CGCCATTGACGACAATCGGGTGCATGATATCCACCCTCTGTTCCATTGACCCGCGGTAGATGTCTCCCCCGAAATTTTCCCAAGCAGGTCGATGAAGCTTTCAACAGTATACCAAGTCGGGGCGGCGATTTGCGCGGACCTGGCAAAATCCGGCGGTGATGCTGGCGGTAGGCGGTATCGGAACTCACGGGATTCCGGAATGAAACGAAGCCCGTACCTTGATCGAATTGCCCGGTTCACCGGATCGTCGTTCGACTCACTGCATTCCCGCGAATTGATGATGTACCTTGATATTTGCCCTGTCCAGCAATATCTTAGAAGCAGAACAGGAGGTGATAAAACCAGTGACCAGAGATGAAACCTTTCACATCATCGTGCTTTCCCCGGCGTTCTCGGAAGTGGAAGGCTCGAGCAGGACGGATAAAATCAGTTCGAGTCATGCCGGGGGAGGCAGGACTCAATCAGGAGGAGGAGAGACGAGATGAAAAACAAGGATGTGTTCTTCAATCCTTTTCGGCTTATCAGCCCGAAGCTCGACGCTGAGGCTTCGAGGCTCAGCGAGTTATATGAGACCTCTCCGGAGGAAGTGACATGCCTCGAAGAAGGTCTTCTCATAATGACGGGAAAGCTCATTGAACTGACGGGACTGCTGCGCAAGGCCCTGCTCATTGCAGATCCGGCGAAGCTCGATCGTTGCGAACAACTGGCCAAAGAGATCCACATTGAGGAGAAGGGTCTCACCGGTGACATTGTCTGTTACCCTACCGAGACCACCGGTGATGTCCTGAAGACCGTGGTGCTCTTTCCGGGACGACTCGAAAGGGTGGGGGATCTGCTGGAAAGTATTCTTCACGCGTGCCGCATCAAGGCCCGTCAGGGGATCCCGTTCAGTGACAAGGCCAACAAGGAGCTCGATCAACTGTTTGGCCTACTCACAGAGGTTCTCACCAACTTCAGAGATGCCCTCTTGACGCGCAACAAAGCGCTTCTGGAGGCAATCGTCGACGATGGGCATCGCCTCGGGAAAATGATAGTCGATTTCGACCTTGCCCACGCGGATCGTCTTCTCGAGGGAGTGTGTTCTCCAAAGGCTTCGTGCCCACGCGGATCGTCTTCTCCAGGGACTGTGTTCTCCCAAGGCTTCGTCGCTATACCTTGACGTAAGTGACTCGCTCAGGGAAGCGAATCGCTATCTCAAAGAAATGAGTGAGAGCCTGCTCCAGCTCACGCCCCCCCATACCCGGGCCGAGATGAGGTGATCCCATGTGACCGCGGCCGGCTCCTGCGAGACTTCGACAGGAGGGCCGTGTTATCCGCGAAGTGTCACGCTCGCTGAATAGACCAATATCCGCATTCAGATGATCGAATGTGACGGTAGAGGGAAGTTGTAGTGCGCGTGAATCGTCCTGAAGGCTCCATCATGTGCCGAGCCTCTTTGACAGGATTTTTCTTTGACCGACAAACCCGCCTGAACAGATCGATTTTCCCACTCTCAATGAGATCCCACGCGTGACCGTTTGTACCAAGACAACTCGACGATTCATCGGCCCTGCTGCGACTGGCTCGGGGTGAAGGGCCGCGCCAAGAGCTCCGAATCGCCGGAAGCCTCCTGGTCGGTCTGAGCGAGTCTCGCCTGACGACGCTTATACGATCTGAGCCTACGCTCGTAGGTTTCCCAAATCGGCTGGTACACACCTGGTATTTTTCCCTTCGCCCGGAAGCCTTCCATAATCTTCGTCGAACGTGTTGCCTTTTCTCTCGAAGAGAACCGGTCCTTTTCCTCCTCAAAGCCCAGCACTTCCGGATACATGACCATGGGAATACATCCGGTGGAGGGGATTGGGAAAGCCTGGCACGCTCTCTTGTAGATGTGGAGAAAATCGTCTTGTTGAATATTTCCGAAAGATATGCGGGTAGCTTCGCACGGCTGCACCTCCCCCTTTGGAGAGATATAGAGATACTCGAATCTGCACTGGCATCCGTACGCCGCGTCTTTCTCGAGCCACGTAGAGAGTCCGCTTAGCGGAGGGTGATCAGCGTAAGCAGGATCCTTGTAAAACGCTTTATGCAAAGCTTCCAACGCGGAGCTATGCTGGGTGACCCCGCGGCATGCCTCTCTTCCAACCGGTTTCTTCTCCATGACCCGGATTTCCGCGACTCCGAGATCTCTTGCCAGGTCATAGTACTTCTTGAAATGTTCGGCTTCCTGTAGGTCATCGTGCGGCATAAGTGACAGGCACGTGTACACTCCTGCCTCCTGGAAGCACTCCACCGCGCGGCGCACATTATCGAAGGCCTTCGGGGTTCCTCTCATCCGGTTATGGACGTCCGGATCGTAATGATCCAGACTGATCCACACGCCAAATAAACCATTTTCCTTCAATTCTCGCGCTCGTTCCCGCGTGGCCCCGAAGCCGTTGGTGAACGTCCATAGGCATGTGTCATTGTTGACGTGTTTGACGAGCCTGAGAAAACGATCATAACGGAACATCGGTTCTCCCCCATGGAGAATGATCATCGACACGCCGATATCCTCGATCTGGCGGATAACTCTCTTGAGCAGTTCTTCATCAAGATCGTCAGGCGAATTCGAAAGCGCGCTGGTGGAACAGAATTGGCATGAATACGGACAAGAATTGGTAACGGAAATCGAGACAATTCCGGACGGCATTTCCATCATGTCCAGGTTGTTGAGATAATTGGCAATCCTTCGATCAAAGGCCGGAGAAGGAAAAGGAGGAGACGCGCTGTCCATCATCACGTGATCGCCGAATTGAACGAGGCGCCGATATCTGATGAGGACTTTCTGGAGGAAGGCAAGCTTCCGCATATTAAACAGGGCATCTCCAAAGGTCAGCCCTTTCTCGCTTCGGATTTTCC
>JARRRG010000676.1:0-3122 GCA_037380965.1 Deltaproteobacteria bacterium | reverse complement strand
GCCTTCTCGGCCCGGTAATGATGGTAGATCAGTTCCGCCGCATAACCCCCGGCGTCCGCCATGATGCCGGCGCAGCGCTCAAGGCCGCCGGATCCAACATAAGCCTCGGCTTTCTCCGGATCCGCCAGGTCGGTGCCGGTTATCTCAGTGCAGTTCAAGTATTGGTTATTTTGACGAAAGGTTTTGACGAGCTTGCGCATCGGCTTGACCCCTTTGAGCAGGCCGGGCATTCCCTCATACACATCCTTTCGCCCAAAAACGATCCCCAGCATTATGAGACTTCCGATAAGCGCTCCGCAGGTATTGCCGGTCAGCGCGATTCCTGCGAAAAAAGGGCTGGCTGCGAGTGAGACATCGGGATTGTCGACCCCAAGGACATCCATGAACGTCTGTACGATGACCTGTGCGCAGCCGTGACACTTGAGCTCGGTTTCGTAGGTTTTGTTCTTAATCTCCTCGACGAATGCCTCTTTACTGGGATACTGGTCGATTCCGCTCAAATCCATCTGTTTAACCTCATGCAATGGAGTAGTTGCCCGTTCAGGCCTCGAGCCGGGCCCGACGGCAATGAGTTATAGGCCTATGGCAGATGCAGCGGCCTGGAGATGATAATCCGCGTCGCCAAAGGCCAACTCGGCGGCCTTGGCCCTCCGGGAGTAAAGGCCCATGTCGTGCTCGGCCATAAACGCGGTACCACCGCCTATCTGATGACCCAAAGCCGNNTCGCAGGGCTGGTTTTCATCCAAGAGCCATGCAGCCTTGTACGTAATATATCGACTGCCGTCCACGTCAATCAACATGTTGGCGCAATGGTGCTGCACCGCCTGAAATTTGCCGATGACACTCCCAAATTGAACTCTCTCCAGCGCGTATTCCACGGTCATTTCCAGAACCTTCTCCGCTATGCCTACCATCTCTGCACATTTGGCGATTGCACCCACCTGGAGAATTCTCCTCAGGACAGGCCAGCCTTCGTCAACTTTTCCCAGTATGTTGGCACGGGGGATCCGCACATTGTTTAACGAGACTTCGAACTGCTTGCCACCGGCGATGGTTTTCAAATTCGTCAGGGTAATGCCGGGATTCTCCCGAGGCACCAGGAAGAGCGTTATCCCTTCCTCGGAAAAGGGCCCGCCACTGGTTCTAGCAGAGACGATCAGCAGATCTGCGACATGGGCATCGGAGACGAACAGTTTGGTGCCGTTGAGCACAATGTCTCCACCATCAGTGGACGCTGAGGTTACCGCACAATGAGGAACGTACCTCGGGCAATCGGCTTCCAGGAAGGCCAGCGTGAGGATGTGTTCTCCGGACGCCACCTTGGTGAGTATTTCGGACTTCTGTGCCTCGGCACCACCGTCCAAGACGGCCAAGGCTCCGAGCATTGTTGGGAGGTATGGGCCGGGAAGGCAGACCCGTCCCATCTGTTCCATCATAAGCATCAGGTCCAGCAGGCCCCAGGCAGAGCCGCCATATTGGTCCGGCAATATCAGACCCATCCACCCCAGCTCAGCCATCTTGCTCCAGAGTTCTCTGCCATAGCCGACTTCATCCTCTTCCATCTCCCTTACGAAATCGCTCGGGCACTCATCCTTCAAGAAATCCCGAGCCGAGGCTTTCAGCATCTTTTGTTCTTCTGTCCATCGAAAATCCATTATGGTCGCCTCCATTTTGCTACGGGTCATAGAGTGGTTAGCTGCGTGGTAACCCGAGACCTCTTTGAGCTATGACGTTGCGGCCGATCTCACTCGTGCCCGCACCGATGGTGGTCATGAAAGAATGCAGGAAGTGCCACGCAATACGTCCACCCAGAGGGGCCCATTTAGATCCCTCCATGAGTTGTGCCCGCGGTCCGAGGATCTCCATGGCGGTATTGGCAAGACGCTGTTGGAGCTCGGAAACCACTACTTTTGTCATTTCCGGCTCGTAGCTCATGGGCAGATCGTTGCTCTCTAACCAGCGCGAGCGATCTGCAAGGACTTCGGCCACCTCAACTTCTACGATGGCTTGCGCTACTTGACGCCTGATCAAGGGGTCTTCGGAGAGCCTCCGGTCCCCTGAAGTGTTTTCTTTCACATAGCTTATGAGCATGTCGAGAATCGGCCTCAGGCGAGAGGGCACGAAGACCTGATTCCGCTCCGAGCCGATCGCTTCCATCATGTAATAAAATCCCATATCTTTTTCGCCTACGAGACGCTCTTTGGGCACGCGAACGTCATCGTAATAGACTTCGTTGGTCCGTTCTCCGGATATTGTCCAAAGGGGCCTCACCGTCACGCCTGGCGCATCCATGTCTACGATAAAGAGACTGATCCCCTTGTGACGGGGCGTGTGCGAATCCGAATTGGTTCGCGCCGCCAACCAGTGGTACTCCGAATAATGACATTCGGTATTGAAGGTCTTTTGTCCGTTGATGAGGAAACAGTCATCCTGCTCCTCCGCGCGCATGCGCATAGAGGCAAGGTCACTGCCCGCGTTCGGTTCAGTGTACCCAAGACAGAATTCAATCTCTCCACCGATGATTTTCGGCAGGAAGTCCTTTTTCATCTGCTCACTGCCGCGGCGAAGGATGGTAGGGCCAACCATGGTATACCCTACGTCGAGGGGCACGTGAGCGCCCCAGCGCTTTCCCAGTTCGTCCAACAGGATGAAATCGTAATTGGGAGATAGGCCCTTGCCTCCGTACTCTTTGGGCCAGCTCATACCGAGGAAGCCGAAAGCGGCGAGCTTACGACTAAACTCCCTCCCTTCCGGGCCTACGCCTTTGTCTTCCCAGTTCTGTCTGGCTATGTCTTCCGTGAGATGCTGGTCCAGAAAATCGCCCAGCTTCTGTCGGAATTGCTTCTCGTCTTGTGTGTACCCAAAGTCCATTGTTAGACCTCCGATGCCCGTTTGCAATGAGGCTGATCAGCAGTGCAATGTTCCCCTTTGTGCTCGTGGCGGCTTGAAATCGTCCTTTCGCAATGGCCGCATCCAAAGTTTTTGTCGGTTTCATCAAGACTTACGGCATGTGCACCGGACCACTCGTTAGGCACAGCGCCGCCTCCATCATGGCTTCCGATACCGTCGGATGTGGATGAATCGCGTAAGCCAATTCTTCAGCCGTGGCCTCCATGGTCATG
>JARRRG010000675.1:0-4170 GCA_037380965.1 Deltaproteobacteria bacterium | reverse complement strand
GTGGACCAGCGGACAGCAGAGAGAGCCTTTGATAATTCATGAGGCGAACTGCGCGCTTGGTCTTAAGCTCTGCAAGGTCATCCTGAATGTGTGAGGTTTGGTTGTTGCACCTTGGCACTACTATCCCTTGTTACCTTCTGTCAAAAGGTCAGGGAGAGCCTGGGAACTCCTGCATTCCATTTGAGAGTATTCCAGGAACGATCGGTGCGCTGCATGCACAAGGCCCGCTGCTGAATACTCCTCCGGAACGATATTTCGGAACCGACCGCGTCAAATTTAGCGAAGCAGCGGAGACCTGCCCCCAACAAGCGGTCCGGCTTTTGAGCTCGTGTGTGGCAGTATCAGGACCTCAATGGGAGGTCAGGTTCGAGTGACGGCCAGGCGTTCCCGAGACTCCGCGCATTCACGCTCCGGCCTGTCCACGATGACGTCCCCTATACCTTTCTTGACATGTGCCCATCCTGCCGGGAGCATGGCCCATGAGAGAAATGCCGCGTCATCAAGGGCCGCGGGTCGCATTTCAATCACTATGAACGCGCCTCCAACGTCAATACGCTTTGTTCATTTTGATAGTACGATTTTCGTTCCCACGCTGCTGAGCACAAACGAATCCGGGAACTCTTGGGCAAAACGCTGCACGGCCTCCGGTCCGGTGCAGTGCATCGGCACAATGAGTTCCGGAGCCAGGTTCTTCATCTCCTGAATGGTGGGCTCAATCATCGGAGCCATCACCGGTCCGGTAAGGTGGAAACCACCGATGACTGAGTTGACCCGCGATACTCCGGTAAGCTTCTGAGCGTAGAGCACGGAGTTTACGATCCCCGAATGTGCGCATCCTGAGATCACCACAAGACCCTTTTCTCCAAGATTGACCACCAGAGACTGATCATCCTCGATGGGATCCGTCACGAGTTCTCCTTCGACTTCCATAACCGCACCGGGAAAACCGATTTCAAAACTGGTTACCCGCGGGATCTGTCCTGTAGCCAGGACCGTGTCATTGGCCAATTTCAGAGGACCGGCGCTCTTCACCAAATTGACGTCGAAGCGTTTGAGCTGTTCAACTTCCGGCATGGGAGGGAATTTCACCATACCACCGGTAGGCAGCTTCAAGTGTCGCTGCGAAAAGGCAGCGGGGTGCACAATCACTTTGGTATCAGCAGGCAAGTTGTCCAGGACTGCGTCAAGTCCTCCCGTGTGATCCATGTGACCGTGGCTGATCACTACGGCATCAAGAGTATCGAGCTTCAAACCTAATATTCGCATATTGTGTCGTACGGTATCGCGGTTGTATCCCGTGTCCAAGAGAACGGAATGTTCCTCGCCACCGACGTGCACCGTTATCAGTAAAGCCAGACCGTGTTCGGCAATGAGCGTCTCCGCGCCGATCAAGCCATCCTTAGCCAACAGCGGTCTTTGAACTTGCTCGGAACCGGCTAACAGCAGATCCACATAGTTGTCAACAAGTATGACAATCTCCACCGAATCAACAGCTCGTAAGTTCTGAATCTCCATTGAGACCTCCCAAGCTTGACTAGTTTTGTTCCTCGCGACCGAAGACGCATCGAGTATACTGTTGCGAAATGCGGTGAACAGAGTAGACCGCGTCAGATTGAATTATGTCGCGATGTTGCCTTTTTGAGCGTCTTTACGCCGTACCGTGGTTGAAGGAAGCTTCCGCTGACCCCGAAACGAGCAACGAATCGAGTATATACGATCTGACTCAGGCAAGACTGTCGTCATGTTGGAGAAAAAGTCCAAATTATTCGTGGGCATATGGACATACCACAAGGGAAAAGCGCACACACGGCAATTTCAGCGCAGCCGGGCTTCGGAACACTGAGAGGCGAAGACGCCTATCAGGGAAAGCTTATCATTGTACGCAAGGGCCCTTATCCCGGATTATTCGGCGGGAAAACAAAGAAATGTATGTTCTTCCGGTCAACCCCATGATATGGTGAGGGAAATAGACCGCTGTAGAGGGAAATGAGATGTCCGGGCGTGGTGAAGAGCAAAGAGAGACAATTCGACCTGAATTCAATCCTGCAATCATGATAGATTTTCAGGGGGCTAAGATCACCTCGGACACGGGTTTCCGATTGGTGAGAGAGATAGACGAGCGTTTCGGGATCTTGGGTCCGATCGAGAGTGAACTGGAGGATACCAGGTCCTGGGTTCACAGCAGCCACACCCAGCTTCAGATGGTCCGGCAGAGGGTGTATCAGGTAGCAGCCGGGTATGAGGACTGCAACGACGCCGACTTTCCGCGAATTGATCCCGCCCTTCGCCTCTCCATTGGCAAGGGGGACGAAGCTGGGGCCGGTCAGTCGCGGCTATCGAGGCTTGAGAATGAGGTCCTGAGAACCGAAGATGGATTGAAGGCGCTCGAAGCCACCCTGACGAGGTCCAACGATGCGCTCATGAGGAGAAAGAAGAAGCGGCGGCTCATTGTAGACGTTGATTCAACGGAAGATCCGGCTCACGGCAAGCAGGAGAACGTTGCGTTCAACGGTCATTTCGGGAAGAACTGCTTTCACCCGCTCTTCGCGTTCACCAGCGACGGGGACTGTCTGAGGGCTAAGCTCAGGCCCGGCAACGTTCATTCAGCAGATGGTGTTGTAGCCTTCCTCGATCCGATTGTGAAGCGGTATCGGTCTCGCTTCATCCTGTTTTGGCTTCGGGGTGACGCGGCATTTGCTCAACCCGAGGTATATGAGTATTGCGAGGGCGAAGGGGTCACGTACTTCATCAGGCTTCCGGCTTATGCGGTACTGAACAGCCTGATCGAGCCGTACCTGACTCGTCCCGTGGGTCGGCCCCCGAAGATCGGGATTCAGATCAAGCTGGTCGATCTGCGGTACCGGGCACAGACTTGGGACAAAGAACGCGGAGTGGTCGCTAAGATCGAGTGGCACGAGGGGGAACTCTTCCCGCGGATTGGGTTCATCGTTACCAATTCCAAGCTCCCCGCCGGGAAAGTGGTCAATGTGTCCAACGGGCGTGGCGACGTTGAGAATCGGATCAAAGAGGGAAAGAACACGCTCCGCTGGGACAAGACGAGTTGCCATCGGTTCGCAGCCAATCAAGCCCGGTTACTCATGGGGGTCTTGGCGTACAATCTCCTGCACATGCTCAGGCAATTCTACCTTTTGGGCGAAGAAGTCAAACGGTCAATGGAATGGCTCATCAAGCGCCTGATCAAGGTGGGAGCGAAAGTTGCTTATCACGGCAGGAGGTGGCAAGTTCATGTGGCATCGGCCTTTCCCTTGGCTCGATACTACCAAGCTGGTCTTGGGTGAGGGCCAAGCAATCTTGGTTGACAGAGTTTCCAAGGGTGAAGTACGCTCGAAAAGGGAAGAGGAAAGGCTTTTCCATCTACATTACGGGGGTTTTGCGGCTGTCGGGCTATCTGGCGGACCATCGAAGGGCTTGTTCGGTGTCAAGGGGACCCAGCCGGCACCGGATTCCGACGTAAAGACACCAGAATCGGGCAGACCGCGGAATAATTCCGGCAAGATAGGCTTTGAGTCTCTCGTAACGCGGCATCAAACCGTGAGTAGATGACTCCGCGCTTTGAGCACCTGTGTGAGAGGTTCTCCCCAGTACTTGACCTCTATCCCGAGTTCTTCTAGTTTAGGTGTGACTTCCAGCTGATCTGCACAGGCCTTGCACGCGGTCATGCTCACGCCGTATTTCAAAGCCTCTTTGATCTTTGCTTGGATCTCAGCGTTGGTGGCTGACAGAACCGCCGTAGCTCCCCAAATGATGATTGTTACCTTGTCCCACCATCCCCGCTTGAGACCATTGATTCCATACATGAAGACCATCTTTTCGGCGGTAATAGGATTGTCGTTCACCCACAGGATGTAAAGATGACCGTCATTTTCCATAGCATGCTCCTCTTCGTTGATCAGCAGGCCCACAGCACGTCCGAACGAGACACTCACGCATATCTACTAAAAAGAAGTAGTCCGGGATTATTCGGCGATCTGTCAAGTGCCGGTCCTTTGGGACTACAAATCAGCTTTCCGTAGAATTTCGAGCCCCGAACCGGTGTTGGCGTGCTTCCGATAACAGTCCGGCGATCCGAATTTCCACCTTTTTGCCAAGATTTGAGCATACCACTCCCTGGCCGCCCTGGTCAAACAGGATGCCCTAGTCGGCCCCAGC
>JARRRG010000674.1:0-4759 GCA_037380965.1 Deltaproteobacteria bacterium | reverse complement strand
GTCCATGATTCATCCCTCTTACAGAGAAATCCGGTCCCCTTTCCATCATCAAGCTTCTCACGGTCCGGCACAGAAGCATACTTCCCTCTTGCGGAAGAGATGCCCAAGATAAATCAAATGGTTACACACGTCGGTCTCGACTCCACACGAACCATCCCTCGTTCATAGTGATCAAGACCGCATTTTCGGGGTTGTTTTCTTCGTGCTCGGACGCGCTCTATCTTCAGGAGCTCATAGCGTGCGCGTTCCCACTTCCGAAATCAGTCGCGCGTGAGACTCCTCGATAATCATCAGCTTGGGAGACCCGCTTCAAAAAGCGATGCAGAATTCGTACCACTTCAACGGAGAATGGCTCGGTTCCACCGTTGAGCCGGAGCAGGCTGAGGAAAACCAATCTTGCAGCATGGAGAGACAACCCGGATCTCTCCATGGACACAGTGTCGCAGGAATCATCGTCGTGCTCGGTACACTCCCGGTCTGAAACGGGTTTCGAGATCCACCCTTTTTCAAGGCAACGGCGTCTCTCCCTTCACCACTCAAGGCCGTGGATTATGCCGTCTTGCCGCCGAAATGGGCCTCATCCGACCATACTCCGGGTCAAATCGGTTACCAAGATCGAGGAACGCCGAATACGGATCCGCTGAACATCATCATCAATTTTAATCTTACACTATTTCAGTGCGCTCATGCCAGGGACCGCGAGGGTCCGATCAACCGGAGCTCCCAACGCTCTTCCTGTTCGCAGCACATTGCACGAGGAGGTCCGGGACCTTTGCCCGGCACTCCAATAGGCGAGGGGTTGCGTGACCTCGGACTCGATCGAGCACTAGGAAGCTCTCGCTCCGCATGCAAGTGCGAACCATCGATCGCCGCGCTTTTCCCGACCCATGCCCAAAGCCGCGTTCCCCAGCATCTGATTGACTCGTACCCGTTTATTGTGCTAAAAATATAAAGTTATTCTCAACAGCGCGGAGAAATCGTGAAGATCTACTTGAGTGCCGTGACCGGTCTGCTGACGGTGCTACTCCTTGGAGGTTGCGGCGGGCAAATTGCCAAAACCGGCTGGACAACGGTTACCGGTGTGTCCCACGATGGAGTCATGCGATTGGGTTACCCTGACGGCACCGCGGCTTTGAAGCGCATCAATCCTGACACCGTTCGAAAGAGCTCGCGAACCGCAGCCGAGAACCTGTTGAGGCCCGCCCGATATGTCGAAACAGACCAGGGCAGCACCCTCACATTCCCCTGTGGAGACACACTGATCTACTATGACTTGAAATGCGATTGAGCCATTCCCACGCCGTTTTGCGGGAAAGGTCTTGCATCTTTTTCTTTCAAAGGACATCTTTAAGGATAGAGACGCAAAAGAAGGAGGGGTGCTCTATTATGCCCATTTATGAATACCGGTGCGAAAAATGTGGGGACTTTGAAAAGCTCGTATTCGGAGATGATGAAGTGGTGTGCCCGCAATGCGGTGCCAAGGTGCAACGGTTGATGTCATGTTGCGCCTTCAAGAGCGCTGCCGGCGATTTCAAAACTTCCGGCTCGGGAAGCTCTTCATGCAGCGGCTGTTCCGCCACTTCTTGTGCTACCTGTCACTAGCTCTTGCCGCGATTTGATGAAAGGAGGTTTTGAAATGCCTGAGAGTGAAAATCCTCATCTGCGGCTCCAACAGCAGATTGATTGTCAACTGGAGGTGAAGCCGAGGCCGGCCCTGGAGGCCTGGGAAAAGGAGAACTGGAAGGAAGAACCGGGCACGGATGCTGATGAGGCCCCACTGAAGTACATGGCGCTCGTGCTGCTCGAAGCCATTGAGGAAAGGGCCGTGAGGATGTCCATAGAAAAGGATCAGGGTGTCACGGTCTACGGCGATTCGACGTACACGCTCCCCAAGGCTCCGGCAGCCATCATCGCGCGGGGCCTGGAGATTCTCAGGGAGATCACCGACTTGGAAGTCCCAAAGGGAGAGGGGACTCTCTCGCTGGGAATTCGAAACGATAGCTTGGAACTTATCATCCAGAAAGAGGGGGGGCTGCACATCATCAATATTCCGGGCGTTGCACAGGTGTCGGGGTGACAGGGGAGAGGTTCGGGCCATCCGTTTTCCCGTGACCGCTCGAGACGCGGGCCGTCGCCGGTCTCGACATGCAGTGCATCGGGTATGACGTGGCAACTCCTTGAATTGAGCCTTGATCGGTGCCAGGGGGTGGGAAATCCGACAGTTCTTTAGATCAGCCCGGTAACGGTACCCCTTTTGGTTTCAATCATCCTCCTGGCGCCGCAAACGCTGTTCAAGTGATTTGGCTTCGTCCCAAAGCTCGTCCATCCGGTGGAGATCCACGTCTTCCAGGGACGTGCCTTGGGATCGCAATTTCTCCTCAATATAACGAAAGCGGCGTTCAAACTTATCCGATGTTTCATTGAGCGCGGATTCGCTGTCAATTCCCAGATGTCTCGCCAGATTCACCGTCACGAAGAGGAGGTCTCCCAACTCTTCGCGGACCCTTGACGGCGCTTCGTGCGCCGCGGCTTCCTTGAGTTCCTGCAGCTCTTCATCAACCTTCGCGAACACGTGTTGGGGCTGATTCCAGTCAAAGCCCACTCTCGCGGCTCTCTTGGCCAGTTTTTGGGCCCGACTCAGCGCGGGAAGGCTCCGGGGAATCCCGTCCAGAAGAGATGCTCGTTGGCGGATACCGGCTTCAGACGCCTTGATCTTGCGCCAGTTGTCGATGACTTCTCCGCTGCTCTGTACTTCGACGCCACCGAAGACGTGGGGATGTCTCCGGATCATCTTCTCCATGACTCCCTCGAAGATCCTCTTCAAGGTCGTCGTTCCCTGCTGCTCGAACATATAGGCTACGAATACGACCAGGAAGAGCAAATCTCCCATCTCATCGGTTATCTCTCCGGCCCCCCCATCGTGCATGGCTTGAACCATCTCATGGTATTCCTCCAAAATATAGGGATGAAAGGATTGAGGGGTCTGTTCCCTGTCCCAGGGGCATCCCTCATCCGACCGGAGAGCAGGTCGACCCACGGCGTTCAAGAGGTGGAATTTGATTCTTCCATGCAAAAGGTGGTATGATTGAAGCCCGAAAGAAAGCAGGTTCGCTTTCTATCACAGACGGCTGAAACGGACGCCGACGTGACCGACTCTCCGACTCAATGTGGGAATGAATCCGGTCGCGCAGTACTCGCGCTATCGAGGGGCGAGTGGAGGCTTCTTGAAACCGAATTATGTGGAAGAAGGCGGGAGATTGCCGCGCCGTGTAAGTTTTGACGATATCGGTGCATTCCAGGCTTTGATCGGAGAACTCAGCAAAAATATCAAGCACATCGAAAAAAGCCTCGGAGTGAGCATATCGATCAAGGGCAATACCGTGAGCATTTCCGGCGAGTCCCCCTCTGACGACGTGGCCGAGAGACTGCTCAAGCAACTCTATCCACTGGCCCGTGACGGTTATCCGATCCATCCGGCGGACATTGATCAGGGTGTCCGACTCCTCTCCAACCAACCGGAAGCCAAGCTCAAGGACCTTTTGAGGGATACGATTTTCATCTCCCCGGGGAAGCGACCGGTTACGCCCAAGACCGTCAACCAGAAACGATACGTGCAGGCCATCAGATCCCATGATATTGTCTTTGGCATCGGTCCTGCGGGGACGGGAAAAACGTATCTCGCTATGGCGATGGCGGTGGCTTCTTTTTATAAGAAGGAGTTGAGACGGATCATTTTGGCCCGACCCGCTGTCGAAGCCGGGGAGAAGCTCGGGTTCCTTCCGGGCGATCTTTATGAAAAGGTCAATCCCTATTTGAGGCCGCTTTACGACGCTTTGCATGACATGATTGATTTCGAGAAGGCCGCCCGAATGATTCAGAGAGGCGACATAGAGGTGGCCCCGCTGGCCTTCATGAGGGGCCGAACGCTCAATGATTCCTTTGTTATTCTGGATGAGGCTCAGAACGCCACGTCCGAGCAAATGAAAATGTTTCTCACCCGACTGGGATACTCTTCCCAGGCGGTAATAACGGGTGATATAACTCAGATAGACCTGCCCGAGGGTGTCCGGTCAGGTCTGGTGGAAGCCCAGGAAATCTTCCAGCACATTGAAGGTATTGCATTTGTGACCTTCTCCGATCAAGATGTGGTCCGGCACCCGCTGGTGCAGGAAATCATAAAGGCGTACGAAAGGAGATCCGGATCAGGTTCCGGAGGACCCCGGGGACGAGAGTAGATGGACGAGTCATCCGAAAAACGTCGAAGTTCCTCCTTGCGTGGCATACCCGCGAGAATACGAGAGGAGGCGCTGGCTCGCTGGAAGACGAAGGGGAGGCATCTGCCCTCCTGGATGCTGAGCCTCAAGGAGCCGAAATGGCAGCGATGGGCTCTCATTGTCGTAACCGCGTTCTTTTCGGCGTTCCTGATGGCCCCCACGTCTCTACGGGTGTATCACCTGGTGACCGGGGAACCGGCTCCGGAGACGATCATCTCTCCCATAACGTTTCAGGTAATCGACGAGGCCGCGACAAATAAGAACCGGGATGAGGCCCTCAAGTCTGTTCTGCCCGTGTACGACTATGATGACGAGATGGTTCGTGACGTCCAGGCACGAATAATTTCCGCGTTCACCTTCATGCAGGAATACCTTGCCCGAGAGGAGAAGTATCGGGAACGGGAGAAAAACAAAACGAGGCAGGTGACCTCAGTCCCCAACGACAAGGCCGCGGGGATAAAACCGTTCCGTCCGTTGGATGAAAA
>JARRRG010000673.1:0-4681 GCA_037380965.1 Deltaproteobacteria bacterium | reverse complement strand
GCGCGCTGTACATTCGGGATCCTCACCGCCGCGTGGTGCCGGAGCAATTGAATGGCGGGGAACTCGCCGAGCTCTCCGACCCTGATTGGGATCTGATTTATCCGTACCTGATCGAAAATGAAAAATATTTCGGAATCAAGGTGGACGAACTGCTCTCCGTGGATGGTCTGAAGCGGAGCCCTCGCGAAGTGTACCGGAAAGTTGAGGCCGTGCCTCTGGCGGTTCTCACTCGCATCCCCGACACCGATGATTCAGTCTGGGCGGCCGGCGCGGCTGAGAGCGCAGTGTGAACAGTCACCAGCGTTAGACTTCCGCGCTCCCGCGCGACGGCATCTCCCTGCTCGGGACAAATTCGCATAAAGGCCCTCTACCCCACCACCTGAGCGCTCGTGGACACGCCGTTTCTCATCGTTCCCCCCGCGACCAATCGGTGCACATCCCCGTGCATGTCGAGAGAATTCTCCGGTCAAGAATGTCTGGTGGACACAATTCATTCCGAACCAAACCACCTTCACAAGACTTCCATGCGACGACGGCAGATTCCGCGTTCTGGTAACAGGCAGGTAGATTGCCCGCAGACCGGCATCTCGTACCGGGCAACCGGAGGGACGCGGTGCTATGAGGGAAGACTTGACATGGCCTTTCATGGCGAATGTTTCTTATCTAGGAATTCTCAGCAACACCGTACGGGGTCCGTATGAAGTTGACGCAATCGGAAATTGATCGTCGAATGGCTGCCCTTCTGGAACTCTTGCGCACGAAGGGTCTGAGAGTCACACACCGGCGAATCGAGATTTTTGATGCGAACACGACGCCTCATCACCATGTTCTCTGTTCCGGATGCAGTCTTTTCAGAGACTCTTACAGCTCCGAACCGGACCATTTTCCCATTCCACCGGAAGTTCGGTCATGGGGCGAGGTGGAATCGGTGCACCTCGAGTTGCGGGGGGTCTGCACGAAATGTGCGGCTACCGCTCAACAGAAGCATGACGGTTAACATCTTGAGATGAATTACATTCCATAATAGGCTGACTGTCAGAAAGGAGTTGCTGCGATGTCAGACGAAAGAAAGGTCTTGACGACTGCTTTTGGCATCCCCGTCGAGGATGACCAGAACAGCATGACGGCCGGAATTCGAGGGCCGGTGCTGGTGCAGGACGTTCACCTGCTTGAGAAGCTCGCTCATTTTGATCGCGAGCGCATCCCCGAACGCGTAGTTCACGCGAAGGGCGCGGGAGCGCATGGTTATTTCGAAGTCACCGCTGATGTCACGAAATACACCAAGGCCAAATTTCTCTCCGAAATCGGCGAGCGGACTGAAGTGTTCGGCCGCTTTTCCACGGTCGGCGGAGAGAAGGGGTCAGCCGATTCAGCGCGAGACCCGCGAGGCTTTGCCGTCAAATTTTACACCGAAGAAGGGAACTATGACTTTGTGGGCAATAACACGCCGGTATTCTTCATTCGTGATCCGCTGAAGTTCGCAGACTTCATTCACACTCAGAAACGGCATCCGGCAACCAATCTGCACGATCCCGATATGTTTTGGGATTTCCTGTCGCTCACCCCGGAATCGATCCATCAGGTGACGATACTCTTTTCCGATCGAGGAACACCGGCGACCTATCGGTACATGAACGGTTACAGCAGCCATACGTACAAATGGTACAATGAGAAAAGTGAATGCTTCTGGGTGCAGTATCACTTCAAGACTGATCAAGGCATCAAGAATCTCACCCGTGATCAAGCAACGCGCCTCGGCGGCGAAGATCCGGATCATGCCACTCGCGATCTGTACAACTCGATCGAGCGCGGCGATTTTCCCTCCTGGACTCTTGAGATGCAGATTCTGCCTGAGGAACGGGCCAAGGACTTCGCCTGGGACATCTTTGACATTACCAAGGTGTGGCCGCATGGAGAAGTTCCGCCTATCAAAATTGGCAAGCTGGTCCTTGACCGGAACCCGGTCAATTATTTCGCGGAAGTGGAGCAGGCAGCCTTTTGTCCGGGCAACCTCGTTCCCGGCATCGCCATTTCACCGGACAAGATGCTGCAAGCGAGAGTTTTCTCCTACCATGACACCCATATTCACAGATTGGGACCCAACTACCACCTCATTCCGATAAACGCGCCGAAAAACGCTCCAGAGACAAGTTATCAGCGGGACGGTTTCATGCGTGTGGATGACAATGGACGCGGTGGACCGAACTATTGGCCGAACAGCTTCGGCGGTCCCGCGCCCGAACCGGCCGCGGCGAACCTCTTTTCAAGGTTGAAGGAGACGCGTGGCGCCACGCCTTCCAGCATCCCAACCACGACTTCGTCCAGGCAGGGAACCTCTTTCGGCATGTCATGACCGACGAGGACAGTGACCACTTGATCGAAAATATTGTCGCCCATCTCGGTGGGGCTCAGAAGCGCATTCAGCTCAGGCAGACCGCGCTGTTCTGGAAGGCCGACTCGGACTACGGAGGTCGCGTGGCTGAAGGGTTGAGCCTTGAACGTGGTGAGGTAGAGCGGCTGGCGAACATGAGCCAGGAAGAGCGCGAAGAGAACACCGCACAATAGCATCCAAGGATCAGTGTGGAGCCGCGGCCGGAAAGCGGCTCCACCTCCAAGACCCGGTGCGCGGATCGAAGGGCCGATCTTCACGTCACACAGCGAGATTGAGGAAGCAATCGGTGTGAAAGGGAACCGGTTCCTCACAGGTCCTTCAGGTACGGATTCTCGTTTGCCAAATTCCCTCGAAGGAGCCCATAATGGGTGGGGCCCCTCTGCTGAGCGTCAATCTCGGGCGGAGAGGTCCACTGCCGGCTCGTGTACGGCCGGGCAAGGCATGCCCGACAGAGGGGCCGAGCCTTGGAATGCGATCGAGGAGTTCAGCATGGGCGATGCACCTGAAAAACCGGGACGCCAGGATTCACTCATCTCCGCGACAGACAATCGTTCCATGTTCAACCGTATCGCGGGGTATTACGACGGGACGAATCGGCTTCTTTCTTTAGGGTTTGACGGATATTGGCGCCGCCGCGCGGTGGCGTCTCTCAAACCCGACGCCGGTGGCGCATACCTCGATATCGGAAGTGGTACGGGAGACATCGCGCTCGAGATTCTCAGGCAGTCGCCCGAAAGTGTTGTGACGGGAATTGACCCGTCCGAGGCAATGCTCGAGCTCGGGCGAGGCAAGGTTCAGGCTGCCGGTCTTGCCCAATCAATCACTCTTTTAGTAGGCGACGCGCTTGACCTTCAGTTTCGAGATTATTCCTTTCACGGTGTCATCACCGCCTTTTGCATTCGGAATGTGACCGATAGGAAGCGAGCTATGAAGGAATGTTACCGGGTGCTCCAACCCGGTGGGAAATTCGTGATCCTGGAATTGACTGACCCTGTCGGTCCGATCATGAAACCGCTTTTCCGCGTCTACTCGAACGCAGTAATGCCGCTTGTCACCAGGATACTTTCTTCCGCACCGGCATATCGCTATCTGACCGATTCCATGGCCGACTTTCCCCGCGCGGAACAGTTCGAGTCTCTTATGCAGGAAGTCGGCTTCGTGCACACGTCTCACGTTCGCATGACCGGAGGAATTACGACACTCTTCTCCGGAACCCGCGCGGCGGACGCGCACGGCACGTGAGCATTCCCGGATTCCTTGTCACTTGGACTTTTCAATTTCTCTTTTTATAAGGTTTATCTCCTTGGTCACCGGAATCTCTTTCGGGCAGGCGCGCGTACACTCGAAGTAATTTACACAGCCCCACACACCGTCAGGATAGTCCACGAGGGAAAGCCTCTCTGACTGACTCTCGTCACGGGAGTCAAATATCCTGCGGAACGCCTGCACGAGCGTGGCCGGTCCGACGTAGTTCTCATTTTCGTTTACGACGGGGCAGGCCGCGGTGCAGCACGCGCATAAGATACACCGAATGGCCTTGTCAAATTTCTTGGTATCCTCCTTGGACTGGAGCCGTTCTTTTTCGGGAGGGTCAGAAGCGATGAGATAGGGGCGTATCGCCTCGACCCTCTTGAAGAATTCCGTCATGTCCACGATGAGGTCCTTCAAGACCGTGAAGGAGGGCAGCGGCTCCAGCAAAACCTCCGAGCCCTCGTAGTCCCGGACCAGTTTTTGGCAGGCGAGCGCGCACTTGCCGTTTATCCTCATGGCATCCGATCCGCAGATTCCATGCGCGCACGAATGACGGTAGCTGAGGGTCCCGTCCTGTTCCCACTTGATCCTGTTGAGGCAATCAAGGATACGCTCTGACGGCTCGGCCTCGACCGTATAGTCGCGATAGTACGGTTTGTCATCCACTTGAGGATCGAATCGAGATATCTTAAACCTCAATTTCATGTCAGTAGGACCTCGCTTTCGGTTCAAAGCGCGTTATCGTCACCGGCTTATAGAAGATGCTCGGCTCGCCGTCGGCTTCCTGAATCAGGGAGTGTTTTAGCCAGTTCTCATCATCTCTCTCAGGATAGTCTTCCCTGAAGTGAGCCCCTCGACTTTCCTTTCGGGCCAGAGCACAGCGGACAATGGCTTCGGCCAGCCCAAGGAGCGACCTCAATTCGAGCGCCTCGGTGAGATCGCTGTTAAACGTAGAGCTGGTGTCGTCAACGGTGATCTCTTCATACGCTTCTCTCAGCTCCCTGAGTTTCTCAAGGGCTTGCTTCAGATCTTCTTCAT
>JARRRG010000672.1:0-3255 GCA_037380965.1 Deltaproteobacteria bacterium | reverse complement strand
CCCTGTAATTGAGGGCCTCAGACTTCGCGGGCAGGTACGTAATGAGGAATCTACCGTCTCTCCTGCCAACCGCCGATGCCGTTGTGATCGGCAGCTCGGGCAGACAGCACTCCTCCCGACGGACTATGAATCGCTGCGGAGCGATGTCCTCACATAGTCAGCAAACGCAGCAAGAGCCCTGCCGCGGTGGCTGACCTTGTTCTTCTCCTGACGATCCATCTCCGCAAAGGTGCAGCCGGCTTGTTCAAAGTAGAATATCGGATCGTACCCGAAGCCGGCACGGCCTCTGGGTTCGCGGGTAATCCGTCCCTCACACTCCCCCCGAAAGAGGTGTTCTTCGCCGTCAGGAAATACGAGGGCCAGCACGCACACGAATGTCGCGCGGCGGGACTCTTCGGGGACATGGTGCATCTCTGCAAGTATGCGGCGGCATTTTTCTTCGTCAGACGCTCCTTCACCCCCATACCTGGCCGATTGTACACCGGGCCGGCCGCCAAGTGCTTCGATACACAGGCCCGAGTCATCTGCCAGGATTGTCATACCGGTGGCCCTGGCTACCTCGCGGGCTTTCTTGAGCGCGTTCGCCTCGAAACTGTCTCCATCTTCGATCACGTCAGGCACGTCGTCAATGTCAGCAAGGGAAAGGAATACCATGGGCGTTCCCCGGACCAGATCACGAATCTCCTTGACCTTGCCGGGATTTCTGGTCGCGATCAGAACCTTGTCAGGTAATCTACCCATGCTCTCGTGAGATGTCATACGGCCCGGTCGCGGATCTTCGCCACCCGGTTTGTCATCGTCTCTTACCTGCGATCGACCGGCCCATGGTCTCGTGAGATGTCATACGGCCCGGCCGCGGATCTTCGCCACCCGCTTTGTCATTGACTCTTGCCTGCGATCGACCGGTGGGACGCTCTTTTTGGACTACTCGGACGAGTTGGACTAAAGACTACGGCATTGAACCCCATCTGGCGTATGTCGGCCCGTTCAATGGGATCTCTGAACGAGCGCCCGTTTGACCAGGCCACTGTCTGATCCTTGTAATGCGAAGAGAAGAAATGGCCTGAACTGCCCATGGGACTTATCCCGAATAATTCCGGAGGCTGGGTCATCTCGGATACGTACCTCAGTGAGACGCCCTCAAAGACTCGAAATGGATGAATGGGGGCCCAGTCGGCAAAATCGATTGTCTCGACGGAACCCGGCACCGGAACAGGTCCGACGTGGTAAAGCAACTCGAGAAATCTGGATCCCGTGGTGAGCGGATGAAAGAAGACCGCTGAGTGGAGGTCACCCCATTTCCATTTCGCCGGGTCATTTCCCATCAACGACTTGCCGCGTTCCACGGCCTTTTCGAAACTATCTCTCAATACCTTTTTAGATCCTGCATGCTCGAGCCAGGCGCTCCGATTCTCAACGAATATCTTCCTCAGAGCCCGGACAACCAGCGGATAATAGGAAGTGAAGCCTCGATAATCCCTGTCGCCCAGGCTCTTGCGAAACACGTTTTCTATCAGGGACTGGTACAGGAGTGCGAAAACCGCTGCCGGCGCGGAGTCTCTGCTCATGTGGAAGTCCCAGGAGCGCAGCAGCTCAATAGCCTTTTTGCGGGAGGGATGATCGGACCGTACACTTCTGACGGCCTTAAAAAGCTGGGGAACGAGGTCTCGTGCCAGCAGAGAAACCGTGTCTCCCTGGATTTTCTGAAATGTCTCCCGGTAATGTTCGCGCGTCTGCCCGAGCAGCTCGAGAATTCGTTGCCGCCTGGCATTGTCATTCCAATAGCAACTCAAAAAGAAGGGGTAGGTGGGACCTCCAGGACGTTCGTCCGCGACCACCGGGGGAAGTGGTGAAGATTCGGTTTGGGACGGGAGCTCGTCAAAGGGAATGAACCCGCGCCAGTCGTGAACCCCGGTCCATGCGGGCAGAGGAATTATGCCGTCACTGCCGGGGGGTCGTACGGGAATTCGGCCTGCCAATTGTACGCCAACGTTTCCGTCGGCGTCGGCCCAGACCACGTTCAGAGCCGGTGAAACCAGCATTCTCAGGGCCGATCTGACTTCATGCCCGTCGCGGGCACGGTTGAGCGCATAGAAGGCAGAGAAAAACCCCGATCCATCCTGTGCGACCCATCGCAGAGAAAGAGCCCGACCGTCGTGTACCTCCGAAACCAGGGGGCCTGTCTCCGTCAATCGTACGACCCTCGAGACCGACGAGTCCCCTTTGACCCGGTACGTTTCCTTTATCTCTCTCAGTTTTCGCCAGCGGTCGACCCGCCAGTAGTACTTGGGAGGATCACCCTTCAGCCTTTCAATCTGTAGATCGGCATCATCTGCCAGTGAGGATACGCATCCCCACCCGACCCGCTGATTGCCTCCCACGATTGCCACAGGTATGCCTGGGATAAAGGTGCCGGAAACATGGGAATCGCCGGCGACAAGACGAGCCTTGTACCAGAAACCCGGAGCCGAGAGTGTCTGATAAACCGAACAGCTTGCCATGGGATCGCCATTTCGGGTTGCAGCCGGACCTACGGCCCACATGCATCCCCCTCGGAAACCGGGAACTCGCATGAGATTGGGCCGGTCGAAAGGGCGGGAAAACAGAATTCCGGACGGCTGCCACCCTTTCAGATCAGCGGGCACCATGCCGCCAGACGCTGCCGGGTCCGAGGGAAAAAGCTCGAGCGCCCTCTTTTTGCCAAGTCGCCCCAGTATCCGCGTCAAAACAGGGTCAACCCTTGGAGCAGGCGAGCTCGCCCATGCCAGGGCCAAGAAGCTCCGCAGGACGTCATCGGACGAAAAAGGTTCGGGCTGGTATTCGAGCCATGAAAATTCTACCGGCAACTTTCCGGAATGACTCGAGATATAACTGTTTACTCCCCGGACGAATCTCTGGAGCCACCTCCGTTCCTTCTCGCCGAGTCGATCAAGACGCGCGCCATTGGAAAGCCCCGAGCTGACGACGCGCATCAGGTGATCTCCATCAAGGTACCGAGCACCGAGAATCTCGGCCAAGCGCCCTTGGGCCGCCCGCCTCAGATAGTCCATTTGCCAGAGCCGATCCTGTGCCATCACATAGCCGAGGACCAAGGCCGCATCATCCTCGTTTTCCGCCAATATGCCGGGAACGCCCTTGCTGTCCCGCACCACCCGGACCTCCGCGTTCAGTCCCGCCAGGCCAACCTGGGACTTGCACTCCGGCAGCAAGGAAACGACGAAAAAGTACATCCATAGGCTTCCCAAGCCGGCCAGG
>JARRRG010000671.1:0-3095 GCA_037380965.1 Deltaproteobacteria bacterium | reverse complement strand
CCTCTTTCGAAAAACTGATCTTACCCTGCTCGAGAAGATCGTTCACAAATTCGGCCAGATGCACCACCTCATACTCCATATCCCTCGTAGATTTGTTCAGGAGTGTCGGGTAATCCACTTTCCACGTCTTGTAACATTCCGCACTACTGGTGAGAATCTTCTTCGCTCCTGTCTCTTTCAGCGCCTGAATATTCGCCTCGGCAATCTCCTTCGCCTGCTCAATCAGCCCCACAGCTGCCACCGGCTGGCCGCAGCAGTGGTCTTTGGCCCCCAACGTAACGAAGGACTGCCCGCTCATCCCTAATATCTCTACCGTCGATCGAGCGATCTCCGTGTCAATGTAACTCGCCGCACACCCCGGAAAATAGACCAGATCGGCCTTACGCGACTCAGCTCCGGAAGGCAACCACTTCAGCCGATCCTTTTGAGGAGACCCAAACCGGTTGCCCCGCTTCCGTATATTCTCTGCAACCTTCTTGTGCTCCGGCAAAGGCCCTTTATTCTCGGCAACACACTTGGCCCTCCAGGCCTCCAGCACTCCCAGCGGCTCCAAATCCAGATTCCTCTTGCACCCCACATCGCAGGCACCACAGAGATTGCATCGATAAAGCACGTCAAGTACCGTATCAGAAAACTCAAGCCTCCCTTCCAATACCGCCAGCCCTATCTTGCACCGACCCACATACGCATACGCATCAAACGGGTTGTAGATGTTGCTGGGACACCTGATCCCAAACCGCACACTCGGCATATAGATATGGTCCACCCACACACATCCTTTGCACCCTACACACTTGTCCATGTCATATTCGAATTTCGAGAGATCGTAGTTGCTGTTCATTCGTCGTCAGCCTCCTCTCCTAGAAGCAAAGATTGCCGGGGTTAAGAATGTTGTTAGGATCAAATATCGCTTTCACCTTCTTCAGGGCGGCTGTGTAATCAGCAGCTCTCGCATATACCATGTCGGAAAGATCCCCGTACGGTCGCGAAAAGAAGGCACCCCGGTTTAACAGATGTGCTGCCCCTTCCTTCATCACTCGATCCACCACAGCAACCTGTGCGCTATCCTGTTGGTCATAGAAGAGATCAAATTCACAATGACACGCTCGACCGTTATCAATGGGTTGAACGTAACAGCCCAATCGAGAGACCGGGAAGCCGTTGCGTCCCGCAATCGTCAGCATGATATCCACATACTCGGGAACATCCGTCATCTTGCTCACGAAGAAAAGCTCCTGGCAGTTCCCCTGATAACGGTGCTTCCAATACGGCTCGCCGGACCAGGGCTTCCTCAGCATCTGAGACAACTGGTTGCCGGCATTCGGCAGACCAGGCAAGGAAGGCATGACCTCCACCCCAAAGAAGTCTCTCCTGAGCTTCATCAACGCCTCTTCCTCATAAGCGAATTTCTCCTCCGGCCGACGTCGCGCACTCCTCAAAATCACTACCACCGTCCATTCCGGAACCGTTTCCTTCATCGCTTCAAGCTCTTCTCCACCATCCTCAGCGAGAATACATGCCAACTCAAGCCGGTTCATCAGGAAGCATTCGTACCCAATCTTCTTCCGCAGAATCCAATACAGCGGCTCGATAGCTTCTTCAACCCGATCAAATCCCATGAAGAATACCTTGCTCGTGGGACTCAGATATTCCGTCTTTACCATGGCCCACGTTACTATCCCCATCGTGCCCTGCGCACCCTGGAGCAAACGGTAAAAATCAAGCGTCCCGGGACCCATCGGGTTCGTACCTTCAACAAATGTCTTCGGAAAATTGGGAGCGCTCGCCGACCCCGTCCTGAACACACTCCCATCCGGCCATACCACCTCCATGCTCATCAGCGGTTCGTTATATTCAAAAAGAGCTATCACCAAGGGATCTCTCTCCAAGAATGTCGTCACCACCGACTGGTCACCGTGAGGCAGCAGGGGAGAGCTCACCATCGACTCCCTCCCTACCAGGTCATCTTGAATCTGCCTCCACGTTACACCGGGCTGGATCGCTACATAACGATTCCGCTCGTTATACGACTCGATCTTGTTCATCCTGCGAAGATCAAGGATCGCACCACCCTGCTTCGGAATCGTACATCCCCGAAAATGAACTCTCGAGCTACAAGGGATGATCGGAAATGAATCCCGGTTGCACAGCTTCACGACCTCAGCGATCTGGGCGGTATTCTCCGGATACACCACACACCCCGCCTTCCCGGGCGTCGTAAGGCTATAATCGCTCGAATAACTCTCCAAAATCCCCGGCTCATCAGAAATATTATCCTTCCCCACAACTGCTGCTAACTGGCCTTTGATATCCATCCTCCCCCCGAGGCTCGATTCCCACCCCCCTGAAAACACCCTGGACCACACCTTGCAGGCCGAATGGCCGGTGACCCGATGAAAAAACTTCCCTCTCCGGCGAATGCCTGGCCCCTTCCGCTCTTCCAAACCGTAAGCGGTGGCCTGCCACACCCGTCTTATCCCATGCCTCACCTCTCCGCTTCCGGCATCATTCAAATGCAGCAACCTCTCCCCCCGAAAAAGCCAAGCTGCACGCATATTCCAAAGACACCGGCCTCTCCCAAAGGGCTGATGTCGTGTGTCAAACGCCAGGATGCTCGCCGGCTCACTCACTGACCTCGAGGCTGTGCCAACCAAAAGTGCAAAGGGGGTACTCGGCGTCACCCGCAACCAATTACCCCCTCTCGCCTCCAGCCTGACAATCGAATTTGTCCCCTTTCCGCTCCACCTCCGCTCTCTCGTCCACTCATGTTTCCAATCGCTTCTGCTCTTCGGTCCGTATGTCGCGCCTCAGCATCTTACCGACCTTCGATTTGGGAAGCATGTCTCTGAATTCAATGTACTGGGGAACCTTGTACTCAACGATCCTCTCACGGCACCATCTTATCAGCTCGTATCCGGTTACACCCTTGACGTCTTTCTTCAGGATTACGAATGCTTTGATCCGTTCGCCGACTTTCGCATCGGGTATGCCAACCACGCACGACTCTATCACTGCAGGATGCTCCTGTAGTACAGCCTCGATTTCCGAAGCCGATATGCGGTAGCCCTTGTGTTTGATCGTGTCGACCGTGCGGT
>JARRRG010000670.1:0-3055 GCA_037380965.1 Deltaproteobacteria bacterium | reverse complement strand
GCGATCGCGGTCGCAGCCGCGGCAAATAACCTGTCGACGGTGGGTCTGGATATCAATGTGGAGGAAGGGAAAAAGACCCAGAAGATGGCAGAGGACATGGGCGGGCACTTCCTGTTCATCCAGACCGATCTGGCACAAGACGAGGAGATCGAACGCGCGGTGCGAGAGGCCGCGGACGTCGGGGTAATCAAATTCCTTGCAAACGTGGCCGGTATCCAACACATCGACGCGGTGGAAGACTTCCCCATGGAGAAGTACGACCTGATGCACCGAATCATGCTGCGTGCTCCATTCTACCTCTCGAAGTTGGCGATCCCCCACATGAAGAACAGCCCGGAACAGACGGGCGTTATTGGCAACATGGCTTCCGCGCATGCGCACGTCACCACAGGCAGGAAGGCAGTGTACAACATCACCAAATTCGGGCTCCGGGCATTGAGTCAATCGATTTCAGCGGAAGGTGAGGGCAAGATCCGCTCCTTTTCGGTCAGCACCGGTTTTGTCAGGACGCCGCTTGCCCTCAATCAGATACCCGAGCAGGCGAAACAGCGACGAATAACTCCGGATGAGGTGGTGCAGGATGTCATGATGGGCACATCGCGGATCAAAGAGATGATGTCACCGGCTGAGGTGGCGAACCTCTTCATTTTCGGATTTTCCCATTACTCACGATACCTGGTGGGGGGAGACTTACTTTTCGATGGGGGCATGGTGCTCACCTACTAACTGACGGAAGCCCCGCCCGGGTCGCGGAAACGATCTCACGCTCCGGCGGGTTGCCGAAATCGACAACAAAGGAACAGGAGGTGCGTCGTGAAGCGAAGATGTGTAAAGGCAGTGGTCGTCTTTCTTGCGCTCATTCTCGTGGGCGGACTGACCGGTATGGGCAAGGCTGCGGCTGACGAGCCCTATAATCTCGGGGTGGCCCTCGCGATCACCGGCACAGGAGCGTTGTACTGCAAAGACGGTATAGACGCGATCAAGCTGGCAGTCGACGAGATTAATAAAAAGGGAGGTTTTCTGGGAAAGCATCCGATCAAACTTTATATCAGGGACACCCATACCAAGCCCGACACCGCGGTGCGGGAGACAAAGGATCTGATACTGCGAGACAAAGTTCGATGCGTGCTGGGCACCTATTCCAGCGCATGCGCGGTGGCCATCAAGCCGGTCTGCAAGGAATACAAGGTCCTGCACATCCCCGCGATCAGCAACTCGGAGAACATCACCAAGGTGAACTTCAGCCCGTACACCTATCAGGTGGTGCCGAACAGTTACATGCAGGCCAAGGCGGTAGTGATCGGCGTCGCGAAGATGGCAAAAGAGAAGGGATGGAAGACCTACATCACATTGGCCTCGGACTATGAGTGGGGCCGGTCCACTCAGGCCAACTTCGTAAAGCTCTTCAAGAAAGCCGCGCCTGAGGTGAAGTTGACGAAGGAATTTTGGCCGCGTCTGGGCGAGACCCAGTTCACCTCCTATATTACCGCGATCATGGGTCAGAAGCCGGACTTCGTCTATGGCTGCCTGGCTTCGAAGGACAATGGGGCCTTCCTCAAGCAGGCCAAGCCGTACGGCTTTTTCAAGAAGATTCCCTATCCGGGGTCCTTGATCAGCGTGTCGGAGCTCATCACCCAGGCCAAGACAATTCCGCGCGGACTGGTCGGATTATGCCGCGCTCCATTCTTCGCGTGCATGAACATTCCCCTGATGGTCGACTTTGTGAAGAACTTCCGAGCCAAGTACAATCGATACCCGAGCGACTGGGGCGTGATGGAATACGATGCGGTGTACGCTCTCAAGCAGGGGATCGACAAGGCGAAAAGCATCGACACCGAGAAGGTGAAGGATGCCTTGAAGGGCATGACGATCAATACGACGCGCGGCAAGTTCTACTTTCGCAAGATCGACAACCAGTTGAGCTGCCCGTCATACCTCGGTACCGTGGCGGACGATCCCAAGTATCCGTTCCCCATTTATCATAATGTGATTATTGTTTCGGGTCCCGATTCCTGGCGTCCCGAAGCGGAGATCATAGCCGCCAGAAAAGGTAAGAAATAAGCGAGAATACCATGGACCCTGCTCTGCTCGCAGCCCAGTTCATGAGCGGACTGTCCCGGGGCATGATGCTGTTCCTTATTGCCTCGGGACTCTCCCTGATTTTCGGGGTGATGAACATCCTCAATTTCGCCCACGCTTCGTTATGGTTGGTTGGCGCGTATCTGTGCTACTCCTTCTGGACCGTCCTCCAGGGCTACGGCATAGGGATGTGGCTCAGCATTGTTCTGGCCGGTTTCGCGCTCGCGGCCATCGGGTGGGTCATAGAAGTGGTTCTGATCAGGCGCGTGTACGAAAGGGAGCTTCCGGAACAGTTGTTGCTCACCTATGCAATGGTCCTTATCATCGGCGACCTGATAAAGCTCGTCTGGGGTGTTGATGACAAGATCATCGCCCGCCCGCCCGTCCCCCGCTCGTGGCAGGCCCCGTGTTCATCTATGGCATTCCCTTCGATTCGTCCTTCATTTTTGTGGTGGCCGTGGGGTTTGCCGTGGCCATAGGTCTCGGGTTGTTTCTCCAGAAGACGAGGTACGGGCACATCATCAGGGCCGCGGTGTTCAGCCGCGAGATGGTCAGCGCGCTGGGGATCCCCATCCCGAGAATCTACACGGGCGTGTTCGTTCTCGGGATCTTCATTGCGGGGATCGCGGGTGGGGTTCAGGCGCCGGTAGGAACGATCACCCTGGGCATGGACATGGCGATTATCGTTCAGGCCTTCTGCGTGGTGGTGATCGGCGGGTTTGGGAGTCTCCTGGGAACTCTTGTGGGATCGCTGATCGTGGGCGAGGTGTATGCCTTTTCGATCCTGTTTTGGCCTCAGAGTGCACTGGTCCTCATCTTTGTCGTGACGGCCGTCGTTCTGATTGTGCGGCCGTGGGGATTGTTCGGTACGCCTCTGAGGGCGTAGTCACCACGCGAAGGGGATATGCGGATGAGACACTATTGGTGGTTGGGGCTGATCTTCGTTGCAGCGCTTATCCTGCCCCAAGTGGTGGAG
>JARRRG010000669.1:0-3855 GCA_037380965.1 Deltaproteobacteria bacterium | reverse complement strand
CCCTCCCCCAATCATTATCGTGCCTTCTCTTTCTTCGGCCCAAACCTGATCGGTAATCCGCTCGATGATCTCGTGTGCTCTCGATGCGTCAGCCGAATCTTTGAAGCGCCCAATCATCACTAGTGTTGCGTTCCTGAAGTAAGGTGTGTATGATGTCTGGTCATGGAGGGTGCCATGGCCAGAAAGAGCAAGAGTTTTGAGTTGACTGAAGAGGAGCGTTCTACCTTGCGGATGTGGGTGACGGGGCATAAGACAGAACAGCGTTTGAGTCGCCGGGCGCAGGTGATACTTTTGTCCGCGGAAGGCATGACGCTTCGGGAAATCAGTCTCAAGAGCGGTCTCAGTGAAAAGAACTGTTTGAAGTGGAGGAAGCGTTTCCTCAAGGACCGGGTGGACGGACTGAAAGATGAGCCTCGGAAAGGGCGACCGCCGGTAATCACGCCGTGGCAGCGAGCGCAAGTTATCAGGCTGGCCTGTGAGCGTCCCTTCAACGGATCTAATTCCTGGAGTGTCCGTGAGCTTGCGAGGGTCACGGGTCTTGGGTCCACTACGGTTCATCGAATTCTCAAGGAAGTATCGCTCAAGCCTCACAAGGTTCATCACTGGTGTGGCAAGAGCCCCGATCCCGAATTTGAGCCCAAACAGGCGGCTATTATTGGTCTGTACCTCAACCCTCCGGAGAACGCCTTGGTGCTGAGCGTGGATGAGAAATCGCAAATCCAGGCATTGGACCGAACTCAGCCGGAACTTCCCCTCCGACCGGGGAATCCGAAACGGCACACGGCCACCTACACCCGCCACGGGACCACGTGCCTGCTGGCCGCACTGGCCGTCCATGAGGGTACCGTGCAAGCTCGCTGTGTGGACAGGAACAACCGCCAGGAGTTTCTTGCCTTTCTGAAAAGCCTCTATCGAGCTCATCCTCACAAGCACCTGCATGTGATTGCAGACAATTTACCCCTCCACAAACACCCTGACGTGATGGAGTGGGTCTCACGAAGGAGAAGACTGACGCTGCACTTTACCCCGACATATGCCTCATGGCTCAATCAAATCGAGATCTGGTTCAATATCTTCGCCCGTGACGTGGTCAAAGGCGGAGTCTGGCACTCCAAAAAGGATTTGGTCGATCAGATCATGTTCTACATCCAAAGATACAACAGGGATCGAGCACATCCCTTCAAGTGGACTTACACCGGCAAAGTACTCGTTGCTTAAACTACCTAACTTAAGGAACGTGACACTAGATTTATGCCGGATAAGTAAGCTCTCAGCGCCAGGGGGATCCAGCGCTTTGCCATCCGGGTGAACGAACCACGTGAACGAACCACAATGTCTGACGGAAGAACTCGAATGTACGGACGATCATCAGGGCAGCAGAGTATTCCGGCATCGTCGAGTTCGGTCAGAGACAAGCCGACAAACCCGCTCTCCGGAGGAGGGGTATCCAATCTCTCCTTGCATCAGGAGGGAGGCACTCGGGAATCAGCCGTTCGTACCAGAGCCTGCTGGGGCGGCGTGTTTAAGTGAGAAGCGCGATACGCGTTCCAGGGGAGGATCATCCGATCCATGTGGACTATCCCAATTATCCGGCAACTCGTGGAACTCAGACGCATCCTGAACAACCGTAAACTGTCGCGTGCCGAGTTGGAAGCCGAGAGAGAAAGAAGACTCCGGAAAGTGATTCTGAACGCCTATGAACACGTTCCTTACTATAGATCCTTGTTCGAGTCCGCTGGAATTTCCCCTGAAGACATAGAGACGGTAGATGACCTCACGAAAGTCCCCATGACTACGAAGGACGATGTGAGGGCCGGAGGTACTCAAGGAATGATAGCGGACTGGGCCCGCGTGCCCTCGCTGGTATCGAAGCGTACGAGTGGCTCCACCGGCGAACCCCTCACCGTATACCGATCCGTACCAGAGCAGACGACGGGGCTGATGCTTCATTTCGCCTCACTGATCGCCATCGGGCTGCGGCCCAGCGACAGGTTCGCAGCCTTCGGCCCGATTCAGCCCGTCCCCACATGGCTCCATCGTTACGTCGGGATGTTCAAGAGCGAGGTTATTCTCAGGAAGCTTCCGATGGAGGAGCAAGTCGAGAAACTAAAAGAATTTCGGCCGACGGTTATCCATACCAATCCGTCGGTACTGAGATCATTAATCAATAACCTGAGCTATCCAGTGAGAGAAGTGATTCAGCCGAGGATTGTCATTCTAGGGGGAGAGACCATTGACGAGGGGCTGAAGACCCAGTTCCAGGCCGAGCTTGACGCTGAGTTTTTCAACATTTACGGAGCAATCGAATTTGGACGTCTTGCATGGGAGTGCCCCACACACGAAGGGCTCCACTTCAACGCCGATCACTTCATTCTCGAATTGTTGGAAGGAGAGGACTCGTCCCAAGCGGGAGGCGCACCCGTCGCAGTCGTGACGAGTCTTTACGCCTTTGCCATGCCGTTCATTCGATATCGGCTCGGGGACCTCTGTTCCCCTGTACAGAGGGAGTGCTCCTGTGGGTCTCCCCTCCCGCTGATTCACTATCCGCTCGGCAGGGAAGAGGACATCGTCAGGCTTCCAAGTGGAAAGATACTGTCACCGCGAAGACTTGACCACATTCTGCGGGCATTCTCGAACGTCCTCAAATGGCAAGTCGTTCAGCAGACCCTCGATCATTTCATTGTCAAGCTTGTACTGGACGGACGACCCGACGACGAGATGCTTCACCGCATAAGGTCCGGGTTCAACGAGTACTTTCAGGAACCGGTGAGCATTGACATTCAGAGTGTGGATTTCATCGAAGAAGGCGCTCCCAAGGCCCGCACGTTCACCTCAAGGGTGCCTGCGTCGGTTGGAGAGTGATCGCGACGGTACGTGAACCGTCGGAGGATTCGGAAAAAAAGGTGCACGCGGCTCGTGGGATCCACCAACGGCCGCGAACGGGTGAAGATTGTGTCCTCACGCTACCGATGGCCCAGAAGCCAGACGATGGGAGGATTCATCGAATACGGCAGCATTACCCGGCCATGTGGAGGAATCGGTCTGATGCGATATCCGCCCCTTAGCTTACGTTGCCGAGGACCGCACGTCTAGGTGCGTCTTTTCAAAGGTCAAGCCGGAGCACACTCGACGAGCTCGCAGGACAGGTCCTTAACCGCAGACGAGCGTTCCACTCGGCGACGCTTCACTCAGAAAGTTGTCCGGATGATTCGTGAAGTTTGGAAACTGAGAACGATCCTGAAAAACAAGAAGATGTCTGCTTCCGAGCTGGAGGAACTGCGGGAGAAGAAACTCAGGGCCCTCATTCGAAACGCGTATGATCATGTGCCATACTATCGTTCCCTGTTTCGTTCGGCAGGTCTCTCTCCTGATGACATCAGGTCTGTGGCTGACCTCACCAAGGTGCCGGTGACCACCAAGGATGATTTGCGAGCCGCGGGCGCGGACAAGATAGTGGCTGATTGGGCCGATGTGTCCTCACTCAGAGTGGGGCATACAAGCGGAGCCACAGGAAAACCCTTCACGGTGTATCGGACTGCCTCTGAGCGTAGAACCCTGCTCATGATTAACATGGCCGCGATCATGTCAATGGGATGTCGACCGAGTGACCGCGTGGTCTCCATGGGGAGGCCCGGTCTTGAGCCGCGACGCCTCCATCACCTCTTGGGCCTCTACAGGAAGGCGGTCATTCCCTCTTCCGATCCAATTGTCAAGCAGATTCGAATACTGAAGGAGTTTCAACCCACCGTTGTGCACGCGGTGCCTTCCGTGCTCCGAGCCTTGATGGGCCACCTGGACGGTCCCCTCCGCGATCTCATTGATCCGAGAATCGTCGTGACGGGCGGCGAAGTGTGC
>JARRRG010000668.1:0-3942 GCA_037380965.1 Deltaproteobacteria bacterium | reverse complement strand
CGCCGATAGGCCTCGTAGTCGGGTGCTCGCGTCGCGCCGGCAAGGTGGATCACATAATCGAAACCAGGTCCTCTCTCCACGGCATCTTCAATCGATTCCAGGGAAAGCACCTCAACCCTGATCCCCTCGAGGTGTCCCCGCGCGGAGGGATTCCGGACCGGGCAGACCACCTCGTGACCCGAGGCGAGCAGGAGCTCAACCACATGGCTGCCAATGAAACCCGAAGCTCCGGTGACCAGGAAACGCATCGTGATGCACCAATAGTCCGTTCGACCGGCTCTCCCGCGGGAATTCTTCTCCCAGGATGAGCCGTCGGGAACATGGGATCGCAGCTTTGCCCACCGCAGTGAGCCGGGAGGATGAAGACGCTGTTCTCCGACGCGCGTGCTCCCCCGTCATCCTCACCCGTCTGCTAGAGTTTTATATCGTGTCCTGTCCTGAAGGTCCACAGGCCGTCTCATGAACTCCCGCACAGATCGCCCGTCTCATGAATCCCCGCTTTTCATCCTGTACAGACGTTTCATGAGATTTGGCGACAAACCGAGGAGATAGGCCAGGACAATCGCTTGATTGACCAGAGTGGTTCGCCACATGCCGAGATGTTTCCAGCGGCGGGCCGATGTGGTCACCGGAAACGGCACGATACGCACCTGGCCCTGTCGCCGCAAACGTCTGACAAATTCGAAGTCCTCCATAATTGGAAGATCCTTGTATCCTCCCATTCGTCGAAAGAGATCCGCACTGATAAATATCGCCTGGTCGCCGTACGGCATCTGGAGCACCCTGGATCGAAGATTGGCGAGCCTTTCAATGAGTCGCGACCAGCGGAGCGTCGTATCGAGACGCAGTTCGAACGCGCCCCCCGCGGTGTTCGGCCACGCCGAGATTTCTCGTACTCGATCGATCCAGCCCTCAGGGAGTAAGGTGTCCGCGTGAAGGAAGAGGAGAATTTCACCCGCGGCCTTTTCCGCGCCGCGGTTCATCTGCGGCGCTCGTCCTCTGCGCGATCTCACCACGGTTGCCCCCAGGCCCCGGGCCACTTCGGGAGTCCGGTCCCGGCTTCCTCCGTCAACCACGATCATTTCAACATTGTCGTCCCGGTTGATCCGCCCGAGCGTGCGCCCGATTAAAGATGCCTCGTCGAGCGCGGGCACGATGACGGAAACGCGAGGCACATCGCGAGCTCGCGTGTTCCGTAAGGGCGCGAGCGGTTTCTTGTGCCCCTCGGGCCTCTTCTCATCTACCCGCTGCTCGGAAGAATCACCGTGCGCGGATCGTGAATCGCCCTGCGGAGTGTCAACGCGGGACGAGCGGGCCTTGTCTTTGCCCTCCATTTCCCAGAATACCAGATCTTCGGGACGATCCACGTCATCCCGCGCCGCAACAAACGCGGTGGAAAGTCCGTGCTCGTGAGCCACGGCCACGGTGCGTTCGAGCACCTTTTTCGTTCCCCCAAGGGGGGGAAATGTATTCCGAGACCGATGAGATGGTAGCCCCCGTCATTGGCCGGGCCGAGCACAAGGTCGTGCCGGGTGAGAGCGTCAAATCCCTGTTGTATGTCGTGCTCATTCCGGGCCGGACAGTCGGTGCCGATGAGGATGACGCGCGCCATGCCTGTCTTGAATGCCTCTTCGAATGCGAGGGCCTGTCGGTCGCCCAGATCACCCGGACCTTGCTTCCTATACGAAAGATCCCGTCCAAGCCATCCGGCCATCAGGTCACGGTTTCCCCCCTCATAGCGAACCTCCACGGAAACGGACCGCAGACCGGTCAGAGCCCGTACGCTTCCCATGGTGTGCTCCGTCATGTTCCGGTGCAGCTCCGCCGCGCCGTGGATTCCCAGCACCGGGATGAGACGGGTCTTGGTTCGCCCCGCTTCGGGATAGCGAGTAAAAACGATCAGCCGTTCTTTCTCGGGGCAGCGTTTCCGAGCGCCGCTGTACCCCACGGCCGCCAGGAAAATAGTGGCCAGGATCGTGGTGCCGGCTCCGACCACGCCACGGATGGTCCCGGAGACCTTGGACTCGCCAATACGTCGGCGGTACGATACCGGCACCTCCAGGACATGCAGGCCCTCCCGGGCAGCTTTGATTTGCATTTCCACCGTCCATCCGTAATCAGGATGATGCGTCTGCAATCGCTCGAGGGCACGGTACCGAATGGCTCGGAAGGGTCCAAGGTCGGTGTATCGTATCTTCCAAAACCAGTGCATCAGAGTGCACGCGAGCCAATTTCCGAAGACAGCCTGCGGGGTGAGCGCGCCTGACTCTCGTTGGCCCAGCACCCGGGATCCAATGACCATGTCGACCTTGCCGTCGACAATGGGATCGACGACAGTATCCATCTCCTCCGGATAATCGCTATAGTCACCGTCGAGGAAAACAACGACATCAGGATGCGAGAGACGGGAAATGCCCAAGAGACACGCGGAGCCGTACCCGCGTCGCGGTTCGAAAAAGACGCGTGCCCCATGGTGCTTGGCTACCCGGGGAGTGGCGTCGGTCGAGCCGTTGTCCACGACAATGATATCATCCACCCAATCGGGAATTGCCGACAACACCTTACCGATTGACATCTCCTCGTCGAGCGCGGGAATAATGACTGCAACGGTGCACCCGTTTCTCATGCCGCGAGTTTGCCTCCGAGCAAGAAGTCTATCGGATCAATCCTTCAATCACAAACCAATCGAATTAACCCAAGGAAAATTGCCCGCAAAAGGATGACGGTTCACACGTGGTCAAGACGGACCGAAATCAGGGGGGGACGGAAATTCAGGGGTACTCGACCGGGCCCTTGCCAAGCTTTCGGACTCCAAAATCGAGGTCAGGACCACATCTCCGGGCACTCCGCAGGGCATGCTCCCCCAGATCGAGGCAGCGGGTCCGCCATTCGGAGCAAAGTCATCGGAGGCATCGGTTGGAGCCGGGGTCCTGTGGTCATTGGGGGGGCTCCTTTCGCGGCTCTGTCAAGAGGTCCTGACGCCATGCCCGGATTCTGACAGGTCCCGCACCCCTTGACAAAGGGTTTCTTCTTGTTTAAAGATGCCTTCGCCACGCGCGGCCGCGGATAAATCGCTCCGTTTCAGTTGCGTGATGAGAAACGGACATCTAGGACAATGATACATTCAGCCGGCCACTTTTTTCGGCTCAAGAACGGTGGCATGAGAAAGTCTAGCGAATCCCGGGAATTTCGCAGGCTTCAGTTCGATCTTGGACAGCGGATTTTTTTGTCGCGGCGATCGGTTGAATGTGAAGACGCGGTACAGCTCCTGAAGCAAGCGCAGGAGTGTTTTCGGCATTGAGCGTCACCGGGAATCCGGACGGGAGGTTACGTCAAGAAAAATGGAACCTTCTCCTGTTTTGGTCAAAGGTAACCGAGACTCCGACAGGCCTTATAGAAAGGTGGATTGCGACCATTACAGCAAGTGCCTTGATATTGCCTTGAAGAGTCGCTGGTCGGATTTCTCGTGCGAGGTGTGCGAGGCCTACACGAGGACTCGATTTATCGAGCAGGCCACCGGTTCCGATGAGTATTGGTAGCATCTCACCACCGTTACCTGACCATAGACAGTGAAAAACAGTCCTGCCGTCATCTTGTGGGCCATAGCGTTCGCCTATGTGGAAGCCGCTGTCGTGGAATACCTGAGAGCGTTGTACTATCCACTGGCGAGCGGAGGATTCCAGTTTCCCCTTCAAACCGTCGAACAATTTGTGGGGATGGGAGAAGAGCATTGGCGGCGGCTCCTCATCGAGCTTGGGAGAGAGTTCTCGACGCTGGTGATGTTGGGAGCCGTAGGACTGATGGCCGGAAAGAACCGCCGAGAAGCGATTGCGCACTTCATGATCGCCTTCGGCGTGTGGGATATCTGCTACTACCTATGGCTCAAGGTTTTCCTGGGATGGCCCGCTAGCATCATGACCTGGGATCTTCTCTTCCTCCTTC
>JARRRG010000667.1:0-3630 GCA_037380965.1 Deltaproteobacteria bacterium | reverse complement strand
TGCACGAAGTGATCTACAATCCTTGTGGCCGGCCTTTGAAAGGGGCCGAGCTCGTCCCCCTCATAAGCGATGTAGACGGTTACATCGCGGGCCTCGATGAAGTGGATACCTCGGTGATCGAGTCGGCCAACCGCCTGAACGTCATCGCCCGGTACGGAGTCGGAACCGACCGGGTAGCGA
Organism: Deltaproteobacteria bacterium; assembly: GCA_037380965.1. GTDB lineage: Bacteria > Desulfobacterota > Desulfomonilia > Desulfomonilales > Desulfomonilaceae > JARRRG01. The sequence goes on along the minus strand of JARRRG010000667.1, from coordinate 3,450 downwards.
TTGATGAAGCCACGACGCAGGGTATTGTGGTCACCAACACACCGGGCACGAATTCAGTTGCGGTAGCTGAGCTCACCATCGCCTTCCTGTTGGTTCTGGCACGGGACCTCATTACCGCCAATGAGGCGGTTCGGAAAGGAGAATGGCCTTCATTGAACGGCATCGGTATCCGGGGGAAGACCGTGGGGCTCATCGGCCTGGGCGCGGTGGGCCGGGAGGTCGCGCTGCGATTGAAGAATTTTGGGTGCCGCGTTCTCGCGGTCGACCCGTTCGTTGGGCCGGAAATCGCTGAGAAGTATGGCGCGCGCATCGTTTCCCTCGACGCGCTTCTCCCCCAGGCGGATGTTGTTTCCCTTCACGCTCCCGCGACTGAATCGACTGTCGGGATGGTCAACCGGGAATTCCTGCAACGCATGAAAAGCGGGTCATTCCTACGCGGTGCGGCTCTGGACTGTTTCAGCCAGGAGCCGCCGGACGCCAACAACCCTCTCCTTGGGCTTCCGCAGGTCATTGCCGCGCCCCATATCGCCGCACACACCGATGAGGCAATCAACCAGATGGGATGGACGGCTCTCGAGAATTGCCTGGCAGCCCTTCGCGGCGATCGACCGGTACACGTTGTCAATCCGGAGGTGTTTGAACGGTGATGCCATGAGCAGAGTGAGATCCGGCCCCAAGAACGATCCCTGGTTCCTGGGCATCGACCTCGGCACGGGAAGCTGCAAAACCGTTGTCGTGAACGAGCAGGCCCGGGTGCTCGGCTTTGGATCGGGCGAGTACGCTGCCTCCACCCTCGAGGACAAGTGGCAGGAACAGGATCCCGGGACGGTGCTCGACGGCATGGTCCGTTCCGTGCGAGCCGCGATCGACCACGCGGGCGAGTTGTCGAGCGAGTGCTCGGGAATAAGCATCGGCGGCGCGCTTCACAGCCTCATTGCATTGGACGGGTCCGGCAAGCCCTTGACCGGTATCATGACGTGGGCAACGGGCCGAGCGGCCCGCCAGGCCGACGCGCTCCGCAGCACTGCCCGCACGCAGAACCTTTATCACCAGACCGGTTGCCCGGTCTTCGGCATGTATCCTCTCTACAAGGTTCTGTGGCTTCGTGAGGAACGGCCGGAAGTATACGAGAAGGCCGCGCATTTGGTCTCGGCAAAGGAATACGCGTTTGCGGCACTGACAGGCGACTACGCGGTGGATCACTGCCTTGCCGCGGGCTCCGGTTTCCTGAATATCCATGACCTGCAGTGGAACGCGACCTCCTTGGAGCTCGCGGGGATCACCGCATCCCATCTCTCGACCCTCTGCGACCCTGGCGAGGTGTTCCGGGTGTCCGATGGGGAGCTGGCAGCCCGGATGGGCATTCCTCCGCATACACCGGTGGTGATCGGGTCAGCCGACGCGGTCAACTCCACACTCGGGACGGGTGGTGTGTTTCCGTGGCAGGCAACGTGCATGATCGGGACAAGCGGAGCCCTGAGAATCATTTCAGATCAACCAATGCTTGATGCATCCGCGCGGAGCTGGTGCTACGCGATTGACCCGCGGCACTGGCTGGTAGGCGGGGCCATCAACAATGGCGGCATCGCTCTTTCATGGCTCCAGGATCTCCTCCACCACGCCATTCCCGACCTGCCCCAGGACAGGCGGCTCTCCTTCGATGACCTCACCTCCCTTGCCAGCCGGGCCGAGGCGGGCGCGGACGGCGTCATCTGTCTCCCCTTTTTCGGGGGTGAGCGCAGCCCGAATTGGAACCTGAACGCGAGAGCCACGTTCTTCGGTCTGGCAATGCATCACAAGATCGAACATCTCGCCCGAGCGGTGCTTGAAGGCATCGCGTTTCGATTCCGAAGCGTGTACGAGGTGCTTGCCGAGCTCGTGGGGGACATACGTCAGATACGGGCCTCCGGCGGCTTTACCCATTCACCGTTCTGGCTCCAGACCGCCGCGGACGTTCTCAATCGAGAGCTCGTCCTGCCCGCGTGGGGGGAAACCTCGAGCCTCGGCGCGGCGCTGTGGGCGATACGGGGCCCGGACACGCTCTCTTCAATGGACGAGATTGAGAAGCTGATTCCAATTGCCGAGGTGTGCAGACCGGACCCCCGGAACGCTGAGATCTACGAAAAGCTCTATGAGCGCTATCGAGAGCTCTACGCCGCGGTGAGCCCCTTGTTCGAGAGCCTAATTCCTTTTCAGGAAGTAAACAGCTAGAGCCAGCCGACACTTCCTCGGCACGAGTATTCATACGGTCCACTTGAGCTACTGCCAGGCGCATACTGCCACGACACGGCATCACAGGGGAATATTCGTGTGTTTGCGGAACGGTCTTGGTTCGACCGGTTTATTCTCCATGATCTCGAGAGCTGAAATGATTCGTTTGCGCGTGTCCCTGGGATGGATGACCGCATCGATGACGGAAAGTGCGGCCGCACGGTATGGCGTGAGAAACAGATTCTCATACTCTTCAATCTTCTGATTGAGAAATGCCTCGGGATCTTCGGCCGCGTCCAATTCCCTGCGGTACAGAATCTTGACGGACGGCTCAGCTCCAATCAGTTGCATTTCCGCGGTGGGCCAGACGAACACCTGGTCAATGCCGATCTGGCGAACGCCCATCGCGGGGATGCCACCGCCATACATCTTTCGAAGAATACAGGAGATCTTGGGCACGGTTATTTCGGTCCACGCGTGCAGCATCTTTGCCCCGTGGCGGATGATTCCCCCGTGTTCCTGGTCCACGCCGGGGACGAAGCCGGGAACGTCCACGAGACAGACCACGGGAAGTCAGCCAATCAGAATGTCAGCTTTACCATTGATTTTGATTTGCGCAAATCCATTATCAGCTCGGGCGTCTCCCGGTCCACGGGGTCATCGGTCTGTTTCCTCGGCGGTTTCTCCGTATTATTTTGCGGCAGGTACGCGAGGAGCTGTTTGATCATATCGAGGCACTCTCGGTCGTCCTTTGCCAGCAGGTGGGTCACACCGGATTTCGTGGCGTGGACCTCAGCGCCTCCGAGATCTTCAAACGTAACCTCCTCTCCTGTCAGGTCCTCCACCACCGTCGGTCCTGAGACAAAGAGGTACGACGTCTTCTCGACCTGAACGATGAAGTCACATAACGCGGAGGAGTAGGCCGCGCCGCCCGTGCACGCGCCCATGACCGCGGCAATCTGCGGGACAATGCCGGAGTTGAGGGTATTCTGGTAAAACATGCTGGTGATCCCATAGACATTATTCATCCCCTCTTGCAAGCGAGCCCCGGCGGAGTCGTTGAGGCAGATAACCGGCACCATGTGCTCTCGGGCCAGACGTAACACATAGTGTATCTTGGCGCCGTGGACCTTTCCCGTGGAGCCGCCCATGACCGTGCTGTCCTCCGCATAAATGTAGACCTTCCGACCTCCTATGCTTCCGTATCCGGTGATCACGCCGTCACCGACATATTTTTTT
>JARRRG010000666.1:0-2924 GCA_037380965.1 Deltaproteobacteria bacterium | reverse complement strand
GAGTGGGAGATCCCGGTCCCAGAGATGGAAACGTCAGTGTTTATTATTCCAGCCAGGAAGGTGAAGAACCGACAGGATCGGCTCGTGATTCTTAACAGAGCTGCGAAAGCCGTCGTAGATGAAATGCGCGGTCTTCATCCTGAGTACGTTTTTACGTATAAGGGAAAGCGCGTCGGGTCCATGAACACCAAAGCCTGGAGAAATGCTCGTCAGCGCGCAGACTTACCCCAGGTTCGGGTTCACGATCTCAAGCACACGTTTGGAAGACGACTTCGTGCGGCAGGCGTTTCCTATGAGGATCGGCAGGACCTTCTCGGACACAAGTCGAGCCGGATTACGACCCATTACAGCAAGCCTGAAATTGAAAACCTTGTAGCCGCTGCCAACAGGGTCTGTGAGAAGGATTGGCACAAAACTGGCACAATCGTGAAACCCACGACCTGATGATTACGAATCATCTGCTCTGGCCTCTGAGCTACCCCGGCTCTTGTGACGGCCGTCTCACGAGAGTTGAGCATAGAACAAGCATCCGCCCACTGTCAATGATCCGTTGGTTGTGCTGCACATAAGAGACCGGCGCGATTTCCCCCGGGTAATGTTTGCCGGTCCGGAGGCTTCTCACACGTCACCCGGGTCTCGGTCACCTCTCTCACCAGGCGAGCGCGATGGGCACGGGAATGAAGGTCAACACAAAGAGCACGATAGCGGCCCAACCGATGGCTCGACTCCTCCCATCGAGCGGCTCGTACGGATCGAGTGGCGGCGGGTGCCTCAATCCGAGGAAAAAGACGAGCACCCCAAACAAGAACCATCCGGGCCAGAGCAATATTCCGAGGGGGACGAGCGCGCCGAAAACAGCGAAGGAGATGATTCGCGCAGCCCTGGGTCCGAACAGGGCATAGATGACGTGTCCTCCGTCAAGTTGACCGATGGGAAGCAGATTCATCGCGGTCACGAAGAGTCCGAACCAGGCCGCCAGCGCGGTGGGATGCAGGAGAATGGTGGAGTGAAAGGAAAATTGCCCGAATCGAAGGAGGCAGAGCAGTTCGAGCATGATCGAGGATCCGAGGGCATATCCTTCGCCCCGTGTCGTTTGGGGAACCATTTCCGAAAGGCCCAGGCCCAGTATAAGCAGTGGAATGGCCATCAAGGCTCCCGCAATCGGCCCTGACGCTCCCACCTCAACGAGGACGTTCCGGTTTGCAATCGGTGACTTGATCTTGATGAAGGCCCCAAAGGTTCCCAGAGGAGGAGGCGCGGGGATGAAATAGGGCGGCGTCACGTCCATGAACCGAAACCGGCCCGTGAGGTAGTGGCCCATTTCGTGGATCAAGAGGATGGCCATGAGCGGAACGGAAAATACCCAACCCCGAAGAAAGAAGAGAATCGAGCCATCGAATGTTTCATTGGTGTACAGCGAGCCCACCGCGGTCGTCGTAACTGCCGTGATAGCGAACAGCACAAGATTGAGTTTCCACGATTTTCTTCCGATGATACGCCTCCCCGTCTCCGCCGGCCGCTGGACCTCATCATCCGGTCAGCCGCCTGGTATTCATCTATTGAAGCTGATCACTGATTCAAGGATAAGAGAAAACGGCCTGAACGTTCAAGCGCGTGGGTGCATCAACGCGCTTGGCCTTTTGTGGCTGCGAAAACGACTGAGGCGGCATCTCCGAGCTCTTTGATTTGCCCTGACCGGCCTGGGGGTCATCCCGGTTCAGTGAAATCGATTGGAAGAGGGCATTTCCATCATCTGACCGATATCGGCGTACCTCTTCATCAGGTTTCACCGACCATGCGTGTCGCGGGGATGAGCATGAACAGCCAACTCACCTTCCGAGCGGCACAGGTACCCCCTCGTCACTTTTACAGCGGATATGGAGTCGGATGCAAGAGGCGAGTCATCGAACCGATTCTGCAAACGTGAGCGGCCCTGTGTCGGGATTCTCATCCCAGGGGAACCAGGGTCGTGCATGGGACACCGCCTCAGGCCGGATGCACGCGGCCTGTCGCGGCATAATCAGGGGATATGAGGAGTTGCTCGGGCAGAAGTGGAGGCTCCCTTGGCTCTCCCGGGTCATCGGGGGAACCAAGGGCGTCTCTCCGCTCTTCTCAACAGGCTTCGCCATCCCTTCAACTATGCGCACCTTACAAAAGTCGGCGACGCAGGTCATGACAGAGCAGCGTGACGGAAAAGCCTCCTCAGCCGGTGTGTTGAGGGTTTCCGGAGGAAGCTTCGAGCTTATCCGGAAAGAGCCCTCTACAGGGACGTGCAGCACCTCTTGCGCCCAGGCATCTCAAACCACAGATCAAGGCCGTTTCAAATGTGCCTGGAAGACTTGGAGCGCTGTGCATCCACGGAACCCGATACTGTCTTGGCTAGCCCCCGGCTGTCGATTCACCGACAAGGCAATGCGACAGCAGCCCTCTGGAACTTGAATCCGGTAACGTGAGAGATGCGAGCATTCCATCCCTCTTTCCGCCGCTCTCCCACGCCCGAGAATCAGGTGGTACGGTCCACCTTCTCCCTAAGTTCCTTTCCTGTCTTGAAGAAGGGAAGCCTTTTATGATTGACCTCTATTTTGGCTCCCGTCTTGGGATTCCTGCCAGTATAGCCCTTGTACTGCTTCACCATGAACGAGCCGAAGCCCCGGATCTCGATCCGGTCACCATTAATCAAAGCCCTCGACATGGTGTCAAAAACCAAGTTGACGATCTCTTCGGACTTCCGTTGGGTCAGATCGGCTTCTTTGGCCACGGCCACGATTAGATCAGATTTGTTCATGGCAGCATCCTACCCGCACCAATCACTTGGCTTTCTTTACTGATTCTTTGAGGGCCCTTGATGCACTGAATCGAGGGACCTTTGTGGCAGGAATCTTGATTTTTTGTCTGGTCTGGGGGTTCACACCGGTTCGGGCCTT
>JARRRG010000665.1:0-2518 GCA_037380965.1 Deltaproteobacteria bacterium | reverse complement strand
AAGTTACACTAATACCACCTGCCGCGAAGGCGCTCCTCGAATGACCTCCGGGGATGCGCCACTCATCTCATGATATTCATATGTTAGCTCATTATGGCCTTTTCCCGGGCGTGACGCGGCCCGCGAAAATATACGTACATCTTGACAATGGAACTCGCGGCGTGAAATAAGTACTACTGTAATCCATCACGTAAACTATCAGCAGGCATTACACCTCGGCTCTGTCCCCTCCGATCTCCAAAGCCAATCAATATGGCCGGATGGGACGTGAATGAGGGGCTCGTCAATCAGGGAAATCGGAGCTTTTCGCGCCCGGTCCCTGAACGAATGTCACTCTGCGGGCCGAGCAGTGCGAACATGCGGATACCGGAGGTCGGCTGAAGTCTCCAGGTGCTCCCGAAACAGAGGCGGCTTTTTTTAAAGTTTAAGGAAGGAGTGGATGGCATGTCATTGAGCAAACCTAATCGAAGCGCGGCGACCTTGACCACCACAAGGGTGGAGCCCGCGCCCATTTCGGGTATTTGCGTGACCTGTTTGGACGGATGTGAGGGACCCTGCGAAATCGGGCGGTCGGCTCTGAAAGGTCGAGAGATGATTTATCCCCAGCCTTTCGGCAAGATCACCGCGGGGGCTGACAAAGATTATCCGCTTGATTTTTCCCATTTCAACATCCAGGGGACCTGCGTGGGCGCGGTTGGGGTGGATGCCGATCCCGATGTCGCCACGTTTCCCACGGTTGACTGCACCACTCAGGTCGGCGGAGACGGGGGTATCCACCTCGATTTTCCGGTCTTTACGGGAGCCGTAGGCTCGACGGACATCGCGCGGGTGAACTGGGAGGATCTTGCGGTGGGCGCAGCCATCTCCGGTGTGATGGTGGTCGCGGGAGAGAACATCTGCGGCATGGACCCGGACGCGGAATCCAATAATGGACGGATCGTTCGCTCGCCTGAAATGGAACGTCGTATCAACGCGTTCAAGCAGTGGTATGACGGCAGGGGAGGCCTCATCGTCCAGGCAAATGTCGAGGACACCAAACTGGGATCTCCCGAGTACGTGATCGAGAAGCTGGGTGTCGAGATATTTGAGCTCAAGTGGGGTCAGGGCGCGAAGGATATCGGCGGCGAAGTGAAGCTTCGCAGTGTGGAGAGGGCGCTCCAGTTGAAGGAACGAGGCTACATCGTGCTGCCCGATCCCACCAATCCCGCGGCCCAGGCGGCATTCAAGGCGGGCGGCATAACCGAATTCGAGCGACATTCCAGACTGGGAATGGTGGATGAGGACGCGTTTCACAAGGAAGTGGAACGACTCAGAGGGCTCGGCGCCAAGTACGTGACCCTCAAGACCGGCGCTTATCATCCCGGCGACCTCGCTCGAGCGCTGAAGTACTCGTCGGACGCTAAGATCGACCTGTTGACCATCGACGGCGCGGGTGGCGGCACGGGCATGAGTCCGTGGAGGATGATGAACGAATGGGGGATTCCCACCGTACATCTCGAATGCTTGACCTACCGGATGTGTGAACGGCTCAAGGCCAAGGGCGCGTACATCCCTCCCATCGCCATCGCGGGCGGTCTTTCCCTTGAGGATCACATATTCAAGGCGATAGCCCTCGGCGCGCCCTACGTGAAAGCGATTTGCCTGGGAAGAGCCCTGATGACCGCATCCATGGTCGGCAAGACCCACGGCAGGCTGATGGCGGAAAAGATGGAGCTCGAAGGCGAAGAGCCGGAAGAAGGATACCTGCGGCTCTTTGCAGTGGGCGCTGGGCTGAAAGAGCGCTTTGGAGACGATTTCAAGAAGCTTCCCCCCGGCGCGATCGGGATGTACTCGTACGTCGACCGCCTGAAGCAGGGTTTGCAACAGCTCATGGCCGGCGCGCGAAAGTTTGCGCTCGAGCATATCGAGCGTGACGATCTGGTCTCCTTGACCCGGGAAGCCGCGGATGTTTCCGGCATTCCCTACATCATGGATTCCCACCGGGAAGAGGTCGAGAGGATTCTCGGCTGAGGAAGAGAGGTTGGCAATGCTGAATGTAATCTGTCCTCACAACTGTAAGGATTGTTATGCCCTGAATGTGTGCGCGGTACACGCCATCTCGGATCAGCAGGGCTCCATCTATGTGGATACCGAGAAGTGCATCGGATGCGGATGTTGCAAGACCGCTTGCGTTACGTTCGGGTACAAGGCCCTGGAGGAGAAGACGGAGAAGTGGCTCAAAGGGGCCGCGTGACCCTGAGTCGGACTTTGGATGGGGACGGGATCGGGTGTGACGGCGCACGTCTTCAGGGATTGCTTATTGCTCGAGCGACACATGCCGTGAACGCGGACCTTTGTCTGTTGAAATCTTCAGCCCGTTGACCTGGCGCGGGTTGCCCGCGCGCGGCCGATGACGATGCTTCTCCTCGGGAAGCGTTCGCTCAGACCCGTTCGGTAGGTTCGATCCCGTCTGTCGCGACTGATCCTCTTCCCTGGGGGCCGGAACATGCACGGATACATGGGAAAAATTCTGCGCGTC
>JARRRG010000664.1:0-2525 GCA_037380965.1 Deltaproteobacteria bacterium | reverse complement strand
CCATCACGATACGGAGCACGTACCAGAAGAGCAGCGCCACTGAGGCAAAGAGTCGGAGAGACGCAGCCACGTACTGATCGCTGGAGAAACGGTGAATCACGTTCGAGGTATCATACAGGATTGCGGCGCTGGCCAGTCCTACCATGACCACGGAGAAGATGAGCCCGAGCTGGAATCCGAAGATTACGCTGCAGACGATCAAGCCCAGCGCAATCAAAAAACCGACCGTCAGAGCGCCGCCGAGGAAAGAAAAGTCTTTCCTGGTGGTAAAGGCAACCGCGGTCAATCCGACGAACATGAAGCCCGTCAGTATGGCAGCGGTCGGCAGGACGCTCGGACCTGCGTAATAGGCCGCGAGGTAGAGCAGCGGAAGAAAGATGATTCCTTCCGCCACCACGTACAGTGCCAGCCCCAAGTACTGCACGCCCGTTGAGGCCGTGCTCTGTGCGAGGCTACTTGCCATCCAGCCCACGATTATGAACGCGCCGAGAATGGCGAGCCACGCGTATGAACTGGAGGAGATGAAGTTGAGCATCGCGGGGGCAAGGGCCGAATTCACCAGGTAGACCTCCAAAACCACGAACCCCGCGATGGCGCCCGCCAAATGGGCATAGGTCTTCCGAATGAACATTGCTCTGGCTTCAGGCTCGGCCTGGGCCACGGGATAGCCGGTGGCTTCCAAAGATGTAGTCATGTCAATACCTGCCTCGTTTGGGGGACATATTGTGGGACTTTCCGGCCGGAATTATACTGCGGTCCGGCCACTTAGGGGACGTGTGCCCCGGATTTGACAAGGCTCGAAATAGACAAAACCGGGGGCATGTTGCCGAGAAAACTCGTTTCTCCTCGCTCTCAGCGTACCTGGCCTCCCGCCCCAGGTCAACGAGAAAAGTCTTGCTTGCCCTTCCCTACCCCAAAACAACTTGCTCGCAAAGGCACGCGGGGAGGGCACAAGGAGCGTCATAAAGCAAGAAGCAAGGGGTCAAATCCAGTTTTGACCCATTTGTCGGGCCCTTGAAGAGACAACATCCTTCCGTCAATTGCTCCGTCCGCTGAATCGTGGATGTCAGTGCTCAGATTTTTCATACTGGCGGGGATAGCCGGGAGCCAGTAGAGGATCAACTTCCTTCCTCCGCTTCTTTCTTTGGCCATTTCCCGGAGTTATGCCAACTGGCGATCCGGATTCGAGACCGTTGGGAATGCGTGAGATTGTCCCAGGAGAATAGTTAGTTCTTGGGTAGTTTTTTTACCCGAAAATTAGCCATTGACAGATATTTGACTTTGGTCGCGTAATGGTAATTGCTGCATAAGGTTGCCGAAAATTGCCGTTTTGCCGACGTGTTCGTCAGGGGTGTTGGACATCTCATGAACACTGAACCACTACTTCCCGGTTTCACTCGGCGCATGTGGTTCTTGCCTACAACGGTCGAAGCGAGACAAAGGACCGGACCGGTTGCCATTGATGAGGAGCCAAGCAGGCCCGCGTGCTCAGGGGTGCCGAGCCCTACGATTGCGTGGACATGCTGAGAAAACTCTCTTCCCCCGCGCGAGGAGGTGCCGCGATCATTACAGGGCCTCCCAAAGCTTCTGATCAACGTGAGGCGAGGGTACGGCATAACGTAGGGGAAGGTTCGGACAGAGCTTCGTGTCAAGAATTGTGCCTCACCGAATCCTGTCGTGAGGTGCGGTAAAAACCAGGAAAAAACCGTCTCTTTCGTTAGCGCGGCGACGGTTTCGTATCTGCCGGATCCTGCGGAGGGAGCTATGGAGCATTCCGGATTTCCCGGGCTCCATGCCTCCCCTGTTAGCGGCCCATAGCCTGTCAGGATCGCACTATCGCCGGATAATGGCAGCCGAATGGCGAGAGGAGGGTATGAGCGATGCCCCCGAAAAAGGCAACACCTGGAAGGTGGTGGCAGTGGATATTGATGTATCCTGCGCTCTTGATCGCAATAGTGAGTGCCATTCCGACATGGCATTCCTGGTATTTGTCTCAGAGATTGGGCGTACCGTCCGGCAAAGTCCAGATTGCCCAGGAGCAACAGGCGCTGTGGAACAAGAACGCTGAATGTTTACCAGGCAGCGTTATGGAGTGGATTCCTATTCCAGCCAGTTATGCGGTCAGTGCAACCGTCTGCTCAAAAACTGGTGACGTACTGGTAATGGTCAAAGACAATGAAGGAAAATCTTATGGTTGGTGGGTGTCGGCCAAGACTCTAGCGAAGAGCGCAAGCAGGTCCGGCCCTGGGAATTTCTTTGTGCGCGAAGCTCGAGCTGCGGAAGTCCCTGCGTATTCATGGATGTTAGCTCAGTCCAGTAGGCGTATCATTTGCCAACGGAGGTTAAACCCGCGTGAGATATTGCTGAGAATCAGAACTAATGGCAGTTGCTTCGACGAGATCATAAATACGTACACAGGGGCCGTGGTCAAGAGACAACCGGCGCCGTGCAATCCGGATTGCAAATAGTCAGCAAGCGCAAGGGATCGCCCATTAAGAGGCGCTCTGTCAAGAGAAGGCCTTCTC
>JARRRG010000663.1:0-4735 GCA_037380965.1 Deltaproteobacteria bacterium | reverse complement strand
ATGTGAGGCGGCCCGTGCGGTACGTGTGTAGCCTGACCGAGTCGATGTGGATCACCACGAAACGCCACCCGTTCTTCATGAAACTGAGGCTCGGAGCAAACCGTGACGGGAAACTCACCGGGTACGACATTGACGTAACGGTGGAGAACGGCGCGTACGTGTCCGCGGGGACTTCGGTCGTGAACCGGGCCATGTACATGTTGAGCGGGTCGTACAACATTCCGCACGTGCGGGCCATGGCCCGCCTCGTGTACACGAACAATGCCTGGGGAGGCGCAGCCCGCGGGGCAGGGCCGCCACAGGTGAACTATGCCCTCGAATCGGCAATGGAGCTTTTGGCGGCCAAGCTTGGAATGGACCCGCTGGAGTTCCGCCTCATCAACTCGCTCAAACCCGGTGAATCCATATCCACCGGCCAGGTGGTGGAGGAATGGCCTTATCCGGGCTGCCTCGAAGCGATCAGAGATCGGTATCACGCGGCGCGGCAGGACGCTGACCGCTCAAAGGACGGTCGCTTCCGGCGCGGGGTGGGTCTCGCGGGCGGAAGCTTCGGCATCGGTCGGGGCGGCCCGGACCGCTCGACCGTCGCGGTTGAGCTGATGCCTGACGGCGGGCTCACCGTCTATGGCTCGGTGGCGGATCCCGGCGAGGGAAACGACGCCATGCTTACCCAAGTGGCCTCTCACCTTATGGGCATTGACCCTCACATGATCCGCCTCGTCACGCGAGACACCGACAGGACTCCGGATTCCAGCTCGGCATCCGGCAGTCGGGTCACGTACATGAGCGGCGGCGCAATGCTGAAAGCAATCGAGGCCCTGAAGCTCGCGATGGTCGAAGCCGGAGCAGCCACGTACCAGGAACTGGTCGCGTCGGGAAGGCCCGCGAGGTACCTCGGTACCAGGATCGCGGAGACCACGGTCCTCGACCGGGAGACCGGACAGGGGGTCCCCTTCGAATCCCGCGTGCACGGTGTCCAGATGGCTGAAGTGGAAGTCGATACGGAGACGGGTGAGGTGCGTATTCTCAAAATTACCGCGGCGGTCGATCCCGGAACCGTTATCAATCCGCAAATTGTAGAAGGGCAGATTGAAGGCGGCCTCGACATGGGCGCAGGAATGGCCCTGCGGGAGCACTACGTGCACGGTGAGTCCAAAGACTGGGTGAGCTACAAATTCCCTACTATGAAAACCTCGTTTGACATGGACATAATCCTGTTACAAACTCCGCGAAAACGAGGACCGCTTGGCGCAGTGGGTATCGGAGAATTTGTCCTTCTCCCCACCCCGGCCGCTATTCTCACTGCGATTCAGGAAGCTACGGGCGGGGAGCGAATCCGGCATCTGCCGGCGACTCCCGAAAAGGTGCTCGAAGCCATGGGTCGCAAAGAAGGTCCCTAGTGCTCGGCAATGGGTTCGGGCGGCACCATCAATGCTCATGGCTCTACCACTCGCGTGATTGGGGGGAAGGAGCTCGTCTTTGACGAGGAGGGATTCCTTTTCAACCCGGAGGACTGGACCGAGGCTATTGCGGAAGCCCTGGCAGGAGAGGCAGGGCTCCCCGAACTGACCGAACAGCACTGGAAGGTTCTTCGTTTCATACGGAACTTCTACCTGCAGAACGGAAGAGCGCCTCTGCACAAGGAGGTCCGCAAGGAGACCGGCCTGAAGCTGATGGAGATTGAGCGGCTCTTTGCAGGTGGCATCCGGCACGGCGCGCGGCGTCTGGCCGGATTGCCCAATCCGAAGACGTGCTGATACCTATGGATCGTCAAAGCCGGATTATTTACCTGGACAACGCGGCAACCTCGTTCCCCAAGCCTCCCGAGGTCCTGCAGGAAATGCTGGACACCTATTCCCGTCTCGGCGTTTCTCCAGGACGAGGAAGCTACGACCTGGCCTCTCAGTGCGAACAGCTCGTCCACACCGTGCGACAACAGATCAGCGACTTCTTCGGGGGAGACGGTCCCGAGCGGGTTATCTTTGCGTACAATTCCACGGATGCGCTCAATACCGTAATCCACGGACTGATGGAACCGGGCTGCCATGTGGTAAGTTCGAGGCTGGAGCACAATTCCGTGCTCAGGCCGCTCCATTATCTGCGGGAGCACGGCCTGATCCTCCTCGATCTCGTTCCCTTTGACGGCAATGGGTTCATCGACCCGCAGGATGTGGCGAGAGCAATCGAACCGTCAACCAGGTTTGTGATTCTCAACCACGCGTCCAACGTCTTCGGTACCATCCAGCCCGTGTCCGACGTGGGCAGGATCTGCGCGGAGCACGAAGTTCCTCTTGTCCTCGATGTGTCCCAGAGTGCGGGCATTGTGCCAATCGACATGGGAGTCGGAGGAACCGGCTCCGAGTCCTGGAGCATGGCGCAGCCTCAGGATTATCCCCGGCGTCTCGAAGCCGGCACTCTCAACACGCTCGGCATAATCGGACTCTCCGCGGGCATGCGATACATTCTGCAGCGGGACATGGCGAACATCTACCGCGACGAGATGTCGCTCGCCCGAACCTTGAGAGATGGACTTGCGTCCATCAAGGGAGTGAGACTGTACTGTGCGCATACGCTGGAGAACCACGTCGCTGTGCTCACGTGCAATGTCGAGGATCTCGATCCGGAAGATTTCGCCGCGATTCTCGACGGGGACTTCGACATCGCGACGCGGGCGGGTCTTCATTGCGCTCCGCTGGTTCACAAGGACCTGGGAACCAGCCCGCGGGGCAGTGTCCGTTTCAGTCCGGGACCCCTGAACACCGGAGGAGATGTTTCAGCCGCGGTGGAAGCTGTTCAGGCTATTGTCGCAAATCTGAAATAGCCGGGACTCCCTCCTCCGGATCACAACGCGAACGCGCAACCCATCACCTCGGCAATCACCCCGGCATGGTATCCCGTGAGTGATCGATCCTGCCGCGGTTTCATACTAAGCCCGGCTCATCAAAACTCTGCTGACCTTCGTCACCAGGCGCCGGGGGAGGAACGCGGCAGATAGTACCGTCAATTTGTTCGCAAGTCCCGGGACCACGACGCGGCGACCCCTCAACAGGGCCTGATGACCGGCCCGCGCGACCTTGACCGCATCCATGCCACTCATTCGAAAGAGCCTCACATCTTCTATTCCCGCTCGTTTCGCAAATTCCGTCACCGTGGCGCCGGGACACAACGCGGTAACGGTAATGCCCGTGCCCGCGAGCTCCTCCGCGATGGCCTCCGTAAAGCTCAAGACGTACGCTTTCGAGGCGCAATAGACGGCATTGAGCGGCCCCGGAGCAAATGAGCCCGTGGATCCCAGGTTCAGTATGTGACCGTGCCCGCGCTCGATCATTCCGTGGAGGAACAGTCTGGTCAATCTCGTCAACGACACGAGGTTCAGTTGAATGAGCTGGAGGAGCCGGTCGGCATCGACCTCATGAAACGGGCCGTAAACCTGAGCGCCAGCGTTGTTCACCAGAATATCCACCTCTATTGCTTGACGCCCCAGCTCCGCGTGGATCTCGTCCGCGGAGGTCGGCAATGAGAGGTCCTTTGCAAGCACGTTCACCCTCACGCCATGTTTGCTGGAAATCTCTGCGGCGAGCGTATTCAAGCGTTCGACTCTTCTCGCTACCAGGACGAGATTGGTTCCTTCCAAAGCGAAAAGCCGGCTCAGTTCGCGTCCAATACCGGTTGACGCTCCGGTAACAAGCGCAGTGGTCATCGTAATCCTCCCCTTTCTGCAAAGCGCAACTTCGTTTCTCTCGGATCCAAGGAAACACGCGCGCGGTCCCCATTGCATGCTGCCGACATCACATTGCCCGATGGTGGAAGCGGTACCGTGCATGCCGCCCCTTCCATTCAATCCTCTGCCGGTTCTTCACCTCCGCTCGATGAGACGGCCATGCCCGTGATAAGAGCCTTGACCGTTTCTGAGAAGGCCGACGCGAATTCGACTCTGAACATGTCCATGCCCTGCTTGTCGATAACTTCCCTCACCACAGGAGCCGGTTCAGCCAGGTGTCTCAGCCCGATAACCAACGCATACGCACGCAGGAGTAACCGCGCGCCTTCTCCCGGTTTCAAGAAGGGGAGACACGATTCCACCAGCGACCCGGTTCGACTGACGCGCATGAGCAACATCCGTTTGAAGTGAGAAGCCGCTTCATAATCAATGTTTCGCTCGAGAACGGTGTGGAGGATAGCGATCAGTCGGCCCATCACCTCTCGTTGGGTCAAGCTCTCCGAGATGAGGCGCCCCACGTCGCTGGTACGCGAAGGGCCGTCCCGGCCTGACAAGAGCTCCAAGTTGCCGTCCATTTCATCAAACCAGGCCTGGAACTCCTGGGCCTGTAAAGCCAGAAACAATTCTTCTTTGGTCCTGAAATAGAGGTAGAGAGTTCCTTTTGCCAGGACGACCCTTTTCGCGACCGCTGCCATCGACACCGCTTCATACGAGGACTCGGCAAACAGATCGAAAGCCGCGTCGAGAATAGCCTTGCGCCGCTCCAGCTTTTGTTCGTCACTAACGGCTCTCTGCTTGATCTTCATGGCTGCGATCCATAACTGACCTGAGGTCATTTATAACTGACCCGAGGTCAGTTGTCAAGGAAAAGATCCTCTCTTGCCTTTAGACGACAATTCAGCTATAAATTCAGTAGGTTTAGCCTTAAAATCATGTAACGAACGGGATGCGCAACCGTCTATATGAAAAGAGGTTGTCCCGACGTATAATGCGGCTTGGAAGACCATCAGCCCA
>JARRRG010000662.1:0-2539 GCA_037380965.1 Deltaproteobacteria bacterium | reverse complement strand
AGTAAGAGAGCCAAGCCTTAAAAAGAGATCCCCGAGGCCGGAATGAGATATCAGGCTTCGAGGCGGCGATGAACAAGCTTCCCCACCACATGACGGGGTCTTGAGGAGGGCAGGTATTGTGCGGGTTCTCATGATCGGTTCCGAGGTGTCACCGTTCGGCCAAACCGGTGGGCTGGGGGAGGTCTTGTCCGCTCTCCCCGCGGAATTGGTTGCACTGGGCATGGAAGTCGATGTCCTGATGCCGAAGTACCGGGGCATAACGGCCGACCACTACGATCTCGAACTTCTTGAGGATGCCGTCGAAGTGGATCTCAATGCCGAGAAGGTCATCGCGCGGTTCTGGAAATTTCACGACAAGAGAGGAGTTCGATACCTCTTTCTGGAAAACGACGCATACTACGACCGCGAAGGTCTGTACGGAACGAAATTCAAGGACTACGAAGACAATCTCGAGCGGTTTGTGTTCCTGACCAGGGCCAGCATCGAAATGGCCCTCTCGAAAAAGATTCGATACGATATCTACCACGCACACGACTGGCAAGCGGCCCTGACTCCCGTGTACCTCCGCACCCTTTTCGCCGGGGAAGAGCTCCTCGAGAAGAGCGCGTCGGTGATGACCATCCACAACCTCGGCTTTCAGGGCATCTTCACGCAGCAGGATCTACCGGTCGTGGGAGTGGCGTGGGAATTCTTCAATCCCGCACAAATGGAATTCCACGGCCAATTGAATTTTCTCAAGAGCGGCATTGTGTTTGCCGATGAGGTGAATACGGTGTCGGTAGGCTACCGCGATGAAATCCTCACTCCCGAGCTGGGATTCGGCCTTGACGGGGCACTGCAGTCCAAACGAGAGCACCTTACCGGCATCCTCAACGGCGTTGATTACCGGGTGTGGAACCCGGCCGACGATCCGAAGCTCGCGGCCAACTACGACGCTGACAATCTCGAGGGGAAAGCGGTGTGCAAGGAGGATCTCCAGCGCATTGCAGAGGTTCCTCTGCGCCCTGACGTTCCTCTGCTCTGCATGGTAAGTCGCCTTTCGAGCCAGAAGGGATTGGACATCCTCGAAAAGGCCGTGCCGATGCTCCTGGATCAGGATGTGCAGTTTGTACTGCTCGGCACCGGTGAGCCGCGCTATCAGGACGTGTTCCTTGAAGTCGGCTCGAGGTACAAGGAAAAGACCGGAATATTTCTCAGCTACAATCAGGAGCTGGCCCATAAGATCTTCGCGGGCGCGGACATGATCCTCGTGCCCTCGAGGTACGAGCCTTGCGGCCTCAATCAGCTCTATGCGCTCAAGTACGGCACCGTCCCGATCGTGAGGTCCACCGGAGGGCTTAACGACACGGTGGAGCAATTCGACCCCGAAAACGATACCGGAACCGGGTTCAAATTCGCGGAGCCTGATTCCGAGCTCCTCGAAAGAACCGTGTGGGAAGCGGTCGACCTGTACACGACCAATCGTGACGCGTGGAGACGACTGATGCTTCGCGGCATGAAACAGGACTTCTCCTGGACCCGATCGGCCAAAGAATATCAAAGACTCTACGAAAAGGCCCTCCACACCCGCAAGAAACTCCTTGCACCGAATTGCGCCTGGTAAGATCATCCGCCCGCGGACAAGGGAAACCCCGCGTCCGCGCGTCTCGATCCCCGCTGAGCGGTCACAATTTCGGTCCGCATCAAAGCCGTGTTCCGTTGATCTTACGTGCCAGGTGGGTATAACGGGGTTCGACGATCCTGTTCTCGACCGCCATTTGCAGCGCCTTGGTACTCCCGAGGAGGATTACAAGCTTTCGGCCGCGCGTCATGGCCGTGTACAGGAGGTTGCGCCGGAGCAGGACAAAGTGCTGGGTCGTCAGAGGGACGATCACCGCGGGATATTCACTCCCCTGGGCCTTGTGAATGGTCACCGCGTAGCTGGGGATCAGCTCGTCCAATTCCGAAACGTGGTATGAGATCGCGCGGCCGTCGAAATCGACCACTGCTTCGTCCCATTCACGATCATAGGAGATAATCCTTCCCACGTCTCCGTTGAAGACCTCCTTGTCGTAATTGTTGCGGGCCTGCATCACTCGGTCGCCCACGCGGAAACGGTCTCCTCGAATCGGTTCACCCGAGGGATTCAATATCTCCCTCAATTCTCTATTGAGATTCTCTGTTCCCAGAGTCCCCTTGTGCATGGGACTGAGCACCTGCACGTCCTCGATGGGGTCCAATCCGAAGCGGTCGGGAATTCTTCGGGTAACCATTTCTTTGATGAGACGGAGGGATTCGTCAGGGTCGTCTTTTTCGATCAGGTAAAAATCGAAAAGACCTTTCCCGGGAGGCTCGTTGACCGGCAACTTTCCCTCGTTGACGAGGTGGGCGTTGATCACGATGAGACTGCTCCGCGCCTGCCTGAACACCGTTTCAAGCCTCACCACGGGCAGGATGCCCGCCTCTATGAGATCCGCGAGCACGTTGCCCGGGCCGACCGCAGGAAGCTGGTCCGCGTCGCCCACCCGGAGGAGAGTGGTCTGGGGATTGAGCGCGGAAA
>JARRRG010000661.1:0-2542 GCA_037380965.1 Deltaproteobacteria bacterium | reverse complement strand
CAAAACTGATCCTCACCGACGGTGCAAAAGGGATGAAGGGCGCGGTGGAAAAAGCCGAAGAGATTCTGAACGCGCATCCCGAGAAGTTCTTTATGCCTCAGCAGTTCGGCAATCCCGCCAACCCGAGGATCCATGAAGAGACCACGGGTCCGGAGATCTGGGAAGACACGGACGGCGACGTCGATGCATTTGTAGCCGGCGTGGGTACCGGGGGAACCATCACGGGAGTTTCGAGGTATCTGAAACGCACCATGGGCAAGAACCTGTACTCCGTTGCGGTCGAACCCGAGGAAAGCCCCGTGATCACGCAGAGTTTGAAAGGGCTGGCACCGATGCCCGGCCCCCACAAGATCCAGGGAATCGGAGCGGGCTTTATCCCCGAAGTCCTCGATCTGGACCTTGTTGATGAAGTCCAGTTGGTGTCGAGTGAGGAGGCGATCGTCTATGCCCGACGACTCGCGCGCGAGGAAGGAATCCTGAGCGGCATATCTTCCGGGGCCGCGGTGGCGGCCGCGAAACGGTTGGCGCAGCGGGAGGAGTTCAAAAACAAGACGATCGTAACGGTGCTCCCGAGTGCAGCAGAGAGATATTTGAGCTCCGTGCTCTTTGAGGGGATTCTCGACTGAGCAGCGGGGCGACGGATCGGAAATGCGGGTGTGACGGTAGACCAAAGGGCCGGGTCCGTGGGCTCACGCGACCGGCGCTTTTTTCGTGAGAAAGGTATAGTGGACCCGGCTGACAGAGAGGTGCGACCCACCTGCGCGTCCGCGATGTACGCCGGTCGATCGCTTTGGCCCGAGGGTCGGTCTTGAGCGTGGCTTCCCTTCGAGCCGATTGCCGGGTCATGTAGGAACCAATGGAACATATGTCGGAAGTCGGCTCAGGCATGTCCGGGGCCAAATCGAGAACTGATTTTCTCAACTATTTCGGCAGGGACCGGTACATTCACCTGTGGCTCGCGGAAAAGCGGACACGGCTTGTCTCGGCACTGTTCCCCCCGTTTATCCGGTTAGGGTTGGTGCCGGACACCATTTCCTACCTCGGCTTGTCCTTTCTCGTCGGCGTTATCCTCTATTTTGTCCGCAATCCCATCCTGGCCAGCGTCTTTCTCTCAATTCACGTAGTGTGCGACGGCCTTGACGGCGCGTATGCCCGCAATACGGGGAAAGCATCGCAGTCCGGCGCATTCACGGATCTGGTCTGCGACCAACTGGGAATGATAACCGTGGCTCTGTTGGCGGTTTTTCATCACCTAGTCCATCCATTGTTGGGGACCATTTACATAACGCTTTACCTGGTGGTCGTGGTCTTTGGGGTGATCATAAACGTAATGGGTCTGGGCACGCGGATAACGATCACCAGCAAGTATTTCCTGTACGGGATTTTCGGGATATGGGCGTTCTTCGGACCGAACTACTTCCCGTTCCTCATGACGATCTTCTCGGGAATCATGGCGATGGAGGTTGTTGTGGGTTACCTCCGTCTCAAGAGAGGTATTCGGAAGAAATTTGAGTCCCGGGTTCGCTTCACCGCGGGAGATCCCTACTCGAGCAAGCTCAATTACGCGTTGAATGTGGCGGTTCCCTTGACGGTCTTGATCGTGATTGTTGCCGGAGCGAACCGGATTCCGGTCCGAGCCTTCTATGACAAGCCGACGCACGAGTTCGAGTGGTCCGAGGGACAGGTGGTGCTGAGTGACCGAAATCATCATGAAATCCTCGGGTTCGGGGTTCGTGACGGAAACCTGTTGATCGTCGCTCGGGGCAAGACCGGCCACCTCATGGTGAGAGAACTTGGCCCAGGTAACCGCGACTCCAAGAAAAGCTTCCCGCTGCCGGGTTATTTCGATCTCGCCTTCCCCACGCTCCCTGTTGATGACGGCGTACTCCTGGTGGCCGATCGATCGACCCGTTTGCTCATGGGTATCGACCTCGACGCGTCCTTTACCAAAGGTCGAGCAGTAATGGTATTGACGCTGCCGATGGGACACTTGCGTGTGACCGCGATGGCCACGGCGCGGCGCAATGGTAAGAAAGTGTGGCTGGTAGCCGGCTACCTCTATACGCGCACCACGTACGTGGTGGACCCGGTCAAGGCCCGGAACAAGGGATATCTACTCGCCGGGGTGGAAGCCTCGTACATCAACGGCGCATTCCCGTCGGGCTTGACCGTCCGGGATGACCTCGTCATCGAGCTGAACCGCTCACCTCTGAACGGTCTCGTGTACCTGGCAAGCCTTTCTCGTCTCCTCGCGGGGAGCGATTTGCTGGATGCCAGCGAAAAATCGTTTCGGCCGCCGGGGCCTGATTGCCTCGGTCCCGTGATCGAAGGGAACGATCTGGTCATGCTCTCCCCGCGGGGACAGGTCTTTCGACTTCCGATGAGCTCGTTTCGCCGGTGAGCCTTTCCACGAATCAGCCATTGCGGTTCCGCGTCCGGACATGGAGGCGGTGACAGCGATCCGGGGGGACGCGTCTCTTGAATCGCGGGCGCGCGGGAATTACAATGTCTCTGCCTGCCGGAACAGCGCGGTGGCCGGATA
>JARRRG010000660.1:0-2543 GCA_037380965.1 Deltaproteobacteria bacterium | reverse complement strand
CCGCAGTTCCGGCAGCCGGTGCGGCAGTCGGGCGTATTCCCCGTTTTCAGGGCCTGTCCATACTCCTGACGCAGATACTCTTTGGACACGCCGGTGCGCAGGTGGTCCCAGGGAAGCACCTCATCCCCGGCGCGCGCGCCGAAGGCTATGGACTTCATCCAGGGTCCCGCTTCATCCAGAGCCTGCATCCACAACCGGTATTTGAAGTGATCACTCCAGGCGTCAAACCTGCACCCCAGCCTTCTCGCGGCCATGAGCAGCAGGCCGGTCCTCCGGTCGCCCCGGGCCAGCAACCCTTCCACCTGACTCATGGCGGGCTTGTTCCACTTGGGTTTGAGACCCCTGCCTTTGAGCAGATTTTTCAGCAGCTCGATTTTTTCCACTCCCTGCTCAAGAGTTTCCTGAGCGCACCATTGGAAGGGGGTGTGCGACTTTGGAACAAACTGGGCAAAACTGACATTGACGTTTTTACCGCGGCCGCCCGTTTTGAGCGCCTTGCGGGCCAGCTCGGCGATCGCTTTCACGTCATCCATGGTTTCGGTGGGGAGTCCGATCATGAAATAGAGTTTGAGCAGGTTCCAGCCAAGGGCAAAGGCCTTTTCGGCGGTGTCCAAAATCTCCTCTTCGGTGATTCCCTTGTTGATCACACGGCGAAGCCGCTCCGTTCCGGCCTCCGGCGCAAGGGTGAATCCCGTTTTCCGGACCCGTTTGATCTGCCGCATGGTTTCCGCGCTCAACGATCCGGCTCTCAGGGACGGCAGGCTGACGGCTACGTTGCGGCCGCTCCATTCTTCCATGAGAGCCGTGGTCAGGGACTCCAGGCAGGAGTAATCGCCGGCGCTCAGGGCCAGAAGCGACATCTCCTGGTGTCCCGTCGATCCCAGCACTCTTCTCGCCGCCTCCATGACCAGTTCCGGGCTGCGTTCGCGCACCGGGCGGTAGATCATGCCCGCCTGACAGAACCGGCATCCTCTGGTGCACCCGCGGGCGATTTCCACGCTCAAACGGTCATGGACGATTTTGGTGAACGGGACAACGGGGCGTTCGGGGATCGGCGCCAGATCCAGGTCCGCGGCCACTGCCTTTTCCACGTATTCGTATCCCGTGAGCAGAGGCTCCACCGCCGAAATGCGTTTGTCGCGGCCGTAATGGATTCGGAAAAAGGAGGGTACATACACCCCTCGTATGGACGCCAGCCGCTCGAGCAGCTCCCGTTTCGATCCTCCCGCCTCTTTCCAGTCCATGAAGGTTTCCGCCATTTGAATGACGGCCTCTTCTCCGTCGCCAATGAGCAGAGCATCGAAAAAGTCGGCCACCGGCTCGGGATTGAAGGCGCAGGGTCCGCCTCCGATGATCAAGGGGGCCTGTTCACCCCTATCGGACGCCAAAAGAGGAATGGACGCCAGTTCCAGAGTGTCCAATATGTTGGTGTAGGAGAGTTCATACTGAAGGCTGAAGCCCACGATGTCGAACCGGCCGACGGGTGTATTGGACTCCAGAGAGGTCAACGGTTGATTGCGCTCCCTGAGCAGCATCTCCACGTCCGGAGCCGGAGAAAAGACCCGTTCGGCAAGGATCCGGGGATGGTTGTTCAAAATAGAGTAAAGAATGGACAGTCCGGGATGGGACATGCCGATTTCGTACATATCCGGAAAGGCAAGAACCATGCGAAGAGACACGTCTTCCCACTGCTTGCGGACTGCATTTATTTCGTTGCCCAGATACCGGCTCGGGCGTTCTATCAAGTCAAGAAAATCATAGGAAAACATAGTAAGAAAGCAAATCCTTTACTTATCAGCTTTTTTTATGGATGTAGAAGCCCATGCTGCGCTCGGGACTGAAGTATTCGAATTCCTCGGGGGTTAGATCCTCGGGAATTAACGTGTGTTCAACCTTGAGGCTTTCCTCGGCAAGATCGAGGAGTATTGGACCGTCCACCGGCTCCTTCTCGGCGTACACCAGAACGGTGGGCTTTATCCTCGTTTCCTTGCCCAAGGCGATGACCATGCCCCTGTTGCCGTCCGAAAGCTCCACCAGCGTGCCCGGTGGATAGACCCCTATGGCGCGGATAAAACAGGTCAGGATGTCCGACCGAACCTCCCGGCGATAGTTGTTGTACATCAACGACACCGCTTCGTGCGGCGTATACTTGCGATTGTCGATTCTCCGGTTGCAGAGGTTGTCGTAGATATCGGCCACCGCGGTGATGGCGGCGAATATGTTGATGCGGTCTCCCGATAATCCCTGGGGATAGCCCTTGCCCGAGATCCTTTCGTGGTGCTGCATTATTATGTCCAAAATCGGGGGCGTGATATTGGCAAGCCCGAACGTCATGTCGAAGCCGTACTGAGGATGCATGCGGATGTAATCCTGCTCCGCTTTGGACAGGGGAGGTTTTTTGAGCAGCACCTTTTTGGGGATCCTCAGCTTGCCCACGTCATGCATCAGGGCCCCCGTGCCCAGGGCCTGGAGCTGATCCTCCTCCATGCCCATTTCACGGCCCGTAATGAGAGAAAGAATGGACACATTCAGGGAGTGGAAAT
>JARRRG010000659.1:0-4152 GCA_037380965.1 Deltaproteobacteria bacterium | reverse complement strand
GGACTTTTCCCCGCGTTTTTTCCTTGATCTCAGAAGTCGTTCTCGGATATCCGGCCGGGATTCCGGCACTTTCATCCGCTCGAGTTGGTCCTTGAAGGCTCTCCAAAACGAAGCGTATTCTCCTGCCTGTTCGCGGATCATGTTGAGTGCCTCGCGGGCCTCGAGGAACTTGTGCAGCGCATTGAGCTCTTCGGTGAGATCGATCTTCCAAGGCGCCTTCTTGTCGGGCCGAACGAGGTGAATGAGCCGAAGGCCCCCCTTCAGGGTTCTGGCCTGCAACAGAGCGTACGTGTCTCCTTGCTTCATCACCAGTGGAGGACTGACCGGATCGAGGGCGTTGAGGAGGGCGAGGTCCTCAGGGGGCTGCTTGAGTTTAAATCTAGACGCGAGCTTGATTGCGAGGGCGCTGGACTCGTCTGTCAGGAGAGCCCGCGCTTGCTTGATATCGCCTGCCTTCATTCTCTCGCGATACAGTACGAAAACGGCCTCCGGCTTGGCCGGTATCAGCTCGCATCCGCCGAGAAGTGCGATTCCCGCGATGAGAATGCCCAGAAAGATCATTGCGCCTGATCTCAGGGCTGACCCTCTCCGGCACGAAGCCCACCTCGTTTGGAGTTGCCTCTTGTGCGCCATAAACGTGGTAAGACCTTTTTGGCAGTCAAGTTTGGACCCATTCTGCACTAGCACGCGATCTATCGATGAGTCAACATGACGCACGGTTAGCTTGCGCCGGTCCGGAGCGATTCCGACCCCGGTGAGCTCACGTGCGGTCTCGTCGTGTGGGCTTCGTCGGTTCTCCCGGCGCTTGGGGAAGAGATTTCGTTGTCGGATGCGGCGTGGAGGGGCAACCAGGCTCTCACGACTGTCCCCCCTCGCTCTCCGCTGCTGATTTCGATCGTTCCGCCGTGAAGCTCAATTATCTGCCTGCAAATGCTCAAACCCAGGCCGGTGCCCTTTTCGCCTTCCGTGCCTCGCTCTCGAACCCGGCCGAACCGCTGAAAGATCTTTTCACGATCCTGTGGAGGTATTCCCTTTCCCGTGTCTTGGACGCGGATTTCAACGCCCGGGGTCTCCTTTCTCGCCCGGTCTCGCGTCGTGACAACGATACTACCTCCCCGCGGTGTGAATTTTATCGCGTTGCTCACGAAATTATTCATCAGTTGAGAGAGCTTGCCCAGATCTGCTTCGACCGGCGGAAGGTTTGGCTGGAGATCGGCCGAAAGGGCAATTTCCTTTTCCCCGGCGAGCACACCGAGGCTCTGAAGACATTGATTGACCGGGACGTTGATGTCCACAGGGTAGCGCCGCACTCGGTCCGAGCCTGATTCGAGCCTCAGGAGTTCCAGGAGAGAATTGATGAACGCGAGTTGTTCTCTGGCGCACCCGTAGAGGGTGTCTACATTCCCTGCCGCGTCCTCGGGTATACGACTTTTCCGAAGAAGCTGAATAGTTCCGAGCAGCGCCTGAAACGGGGCTCGCACATCGTGAGAGAGCACCGAGAGGAGCTCCGCCTGGCGACGGTTGGTCTCCTCGGTGAGTTGCCTGAGGTGATTCCGCTCGACAAGGTTGCAGATCGTAAGGACGATTTTCCTTGGATCCAGCCCCAGCAGCTCCCGCTTTTCCAGGTAACCGTCGGCTCCGGCCTGGAAAGCCTGATTCCACGCGTCAACCGTCTCGAGGGATGAGCTTATGACCACGGTCATGTGTGGCTCACGCGCTTTGAGTTCCCGGCAGATGTCTATGCCGTTTCCATCCGGGAAGACGATGTCCAAAAGAATGGCGTCATAGTCTTGCTGAGCTGCGAGACGTGCGGATTCCGCGGTGGCGACTTCCTCCACACGAAAACGATCGTCCAGCATCATCCGCACTCGGCGACGGATCAGGGGCTCGTCATCAGCCACCAACAGCGACAATTTCCCATTCATTCATCCCTCCATCACACGGGGAAGCCGGAAGGTGAAGCATGATCCCTGATCCGGCTGACTCTGGACCTCAATTCCGCCCCCGTGAGCTGTTACGATCCGGCGCGCCAGGTAAAGGCCCCTTCCCGTCCCACCGGTTGTGAAGCCAAGCTGGAAGATCTTCCCGAGATCTTCTTTCGGTATACCGGGACCGGTGTCTTTTATCCGGACCACGGCTTCGGAACCGTCGCCGTCAACCGTGACCGTAATCCTTGCCCCGGTGTCGCAGAACTTGACTGCATTACGAATGACATTGTCCAGGGCCTTCATGAGGAAGCGTTCTTCACCCGCGACCATGACCCCTGAGGTCTGAAGGTGATTGGATTCTATGCGCACGCCTTTTCCGGACGCGGCCTCTCGGTAATTGGCGAGGCACCTGTCCACCACCATGTTCAGATTCACGGGCGAGGGACGGATCTGAAACGCGTCGGAATGGAGGCGTATAAAATCAATCCGCTCTTCGAGCATGGCGAACAGCTCTAACCGCTTCTCCTCAACCTGGTCCAGCAACTCGCCGGCCTGCTCGATCTGACCGCGCCCGACTACCCGACTACGTCCTTGACGCCTGCCAGGCCCACACCCATCACATCCAGAGCGGCTTTCATCTCATGGCGATAGAGTTTCCCGATCTCCTGATCGATGAGGTACTGGTCCGTGGTATCCCTCATTAAGATAACCTGAGTACCGAGCTCTACCTCGAAGCGCTTACCTCCGTCACTTATGGCAATCCGGTCGCCGAACACCTCCACCCGGTCTTCGTTCTGCCGCACGGAAGCGGTTATCGCGGAGAGGAGCTTTTCCCGGCAATAGCCACGCAACGCCTCCTCGAGAGATCCCGTGCCAAAGAGCTGCGTGCGCAGTCCGTTGTTCTCGTTCAGCATTGCTTCGGCAGGCCCGTTCATAAATTTTTTTACGAGCTGCTGTTTGGCCGCATCGGTTGACAGACACGATCCCCCATTCTGCGCTTCAACGATTCCCGCAGCTCTGAGGCGCTGAAAGAAGAGCTGGTCGGTCCGGGTGAGAAAGAGGGAGCGCCATTCCCGGTCGGTAAGAGGAACATAGAACAGTGATATCAGGTACAACGCTCGCGTGAGAGAGGAAAGCTCTCTCAGGTCGTGAACCGATCGCACAAGCTGGTGAAAATCCACCGGCGCTTGTTCAACGTCTCGGTTCCATTCGAGGGGGCGGCCCGGGATTCCCGGTCGCCACTGAGAAAGTATCTCCGCTCTCGGGTAGCGCGCCTGGAAGGACCGCACAAGATCGGGAGGACACCCCGAATCGAGGAGTCGCAACACGCAAAGGCGAGAGGCTGAGCGAAGCTCCTCCGGAACCCCACGCTTGGCTAGAAAACCTTCGATCAAAAACGGAACAGCCTGCGCGGGATTTGCCTCTTTCAGAAGCAAAATTTGCATGAGTCCCATTTCCGGGCGGGCATAATCGCAGAACAGCTCGTCCATGTGACCGCGCAACTCTCTGTATGCCCATAGACAGGAGGGCGTCAGAAAGCCCCGTTGCACGATAGCGTTCCTGAGGCTCACTTTTTGCGATGACGAGGACCACCGCGCGCCGGCCTGCACGCAGAGCGCTTGATAAGACGTTTCTCCCGCCTCCAGGAACTCCAGCAGGGAAGCGAATCCCTCCTCGGAGAACACGGTTTGACCGGCGGAGTTCGTTTCGAAGATATCGCTACAACGATGCATAATCGTGTCGAGGGGCGATCGTTGCTCTAATTTCTTCAAAAATTGCTTTAACATATTGCACTAATTATTCGATATTACGCCAAATGTCAAGAAATAAGCAGCGCGGACCCTCCCCGATGCGCGCACTCCTTCTTTCCCGCGAATCAAGGCCCCGGCGAGGCATATTGCATCTCCCCATCAGATTGCATTGTGGACAGCCGCGGCGAAACGCCGATAGGATCGGTCCCACCCTATGCACTTCGATTGTCCTTCGAACTCTCTGGAATTACTTCAGCGCGGGCCTGGGCCGGTCTCAGGCGTGATCTCCAACGGGGAAGCTCCGGGGTCTCGTGGGAGTTGATATCATCGGACGGCTCCCCTCATGTGCGCGCGGGAATCATGACGTCAACAGCCTTCCGGGGGGCGCGGGTACCGGTACCCTTTGCGCCAGGACTGCTTGCCGATCGGCATGGCAGCAGAAACAGAATGCATTGCCCCGGGATGGGCGCGGC
>JARRRG010000658.1:0-2547 GCA_037380965.1 Deltaproteobacteria bacterium | reverse complement strand
GGGCTCGGAAATCAAAATTGACGGTGTTGAATATCTGATCATGAGAGAAGAGGACGTACTGGGTTTGGTAGAGACTTGATTCTTTCCGACCCGTGTGCGCCGATGATCAAGAACGAAAGGTTAGCTCAGTAGGCTAGAATTTTCAAGGAGGAGCAAATAATGGCCGCTAAAGTAATTAAATTCGAACAGCAGGCTCGGGACAAGATCCTCACGGGTGTGAACATAATGGCTGACGCCGTGAAGTCCACCCTGGGTCCTCAGGGCCGCAATGCGATCCTGGAGAAGTCCTGGGGATCTCCGACCGTAACCAAGGATGGGGTCACGGTTGCCAAGGAGATCGAACTTGAAGACAAGTTCGAAAACCTCGGGGCACAAATGCTCAAAGAAGTCGCATCCAAGACGTCGGATGTCGCTGGCGACGGCACCACGACTGCTACCGTCCTCGCTCAGGCCGTATACCGCGAAGGCATCAAGATGGTGGCAGCAGGGGCTTCTCCCATCGAACTGAAGAGAGGGATCGACGCAGCAGTGGAAGCAGTGGTTACAAAGCTCAAGAGCTTGTCCACACCGACGAAGGACAAGACCGAGATCGCTCAGGTCGGGACGATTTCCGCCAACAACGACTCCACCATCGGCAACATCATCGCCGAGGCCATGGAAAAAGTCGGCAAGGAAGGCGTTATCACGGTGGAGGAAGCCAAAGCGATGGAGACCTCACTCGACGTGGTCGAGGGGATGCAGTTCGACCGCGGCTATTTGTCTCCCTATTTTGTGACCGACCCGGAAAGAATGGAAGCGTCGCTCGATGATCCGTACCTCCTCATTCACGAGAAGAAGATCTCGAACATGCGAGACATGCTGCCGCTGCTCGAGCAAGTGGCCAAGATGGGCAAACCGCTTGTTATGGTTGCCGAAGATGTTGAAGGCGAAGCCCTTGCCACGCTGGTCGTGAACAAGCTCAGAGGAACGCTGACCTGTTGTGCGGTAAAGGCCCCTGGTTTTGGTGACCGCAGAAAGGCGATGCTGGAAGACATCGCAGTGCTCACCGGAGGCCAGGTCATCTCTGAGGATCTGGGCCTGAAGCTCGAGAACGTCACCCTCAACGATCTTGGCCGCGCCAAGCGAGTTTCTGTGGACAAAGACAACACGACTATCGTAGACGGCGCTGGCGCCAAGGAGAACATCGAGGGCCGAGTTCGACAGATTCGCACGCAGATCGAAGAGACCACTTCGGATTACGACCGTGAAAAACTCCAGGAACGGCTCGCCAAGCTTGTCGGAGGAGTAGCCGTCATCAACGTGGGCGCCGCAACAGAGACCGAGATGAAGGAGAAGAAAGCCCGTGTCGAAGACGCGCTGAATGCGACCCGCGCAGCCGTCGAAGAGGGCGTGGTGCCCGGAGGCGGCGTCGCGTATATCAGATGTCTCGATGCGGTGAAGAACCTCAAGTTGGACGGTGACCAGGCTGTAGGGGCAAAAATCGTGCTCCGTGCACTCGAAGAGCCGATTCGGCAGATCGCCGTCAACGCAGGTCACGATGGTTCGATCGTCGCGGATAAGGTCATCCATGGCGACAGCGCGTTCGGCTTCAACGCGGCAAGCGAGGAATATGAGGATCTGATGCAGAACGGTGTCATAGATCCTGCCAAGGTTACTCGGCTGGCCCTGCAGAACGCCGCTTCAGTCGCCGGTCTCATGTTGACCACCGAAGTCATGGTAGCTGAGAAGCCCAAGGACAAAGAAGCCATGCCGCCCATGCCCGGCGGAGGTATGCCGCCTGGTGGCATGTATTAATCAACCGAGCTGTTCTCATCGGTTGTTCGAAGATTCTTTCAGTGCGGCCGCGGATCCTTCGGCTCATGATGCGCGGCCGTCACTCCATGGTCCTGGTTGCTCAACCAGACTCTGTCGGCCGCGACGCGATTCGGCCGAAAGAGATGTCTTGCATCGCCGTCCCAGGGCGCTCGTGCGGCACGCACCATCTCGTCCGGGGTTCAGATTGACTCGTGAGACCTTTTCCGGAGGGTCTACCGACGGTGATGTGCACCCGACGTTCATTACGAGCGAGGTGAACCGGATGGGCATTCCGATTCATTCCCGCCTCATATGAGCTTTCCCGTCGCCGCACACCTCACCGGGCGACGCACATCAAAGGTTTCCGGAAAGACACCCGAGCATGGCACTGAAGAGAGGGAAGGGGCTGCTTTGCAGATTCTTGCGGAACCGGGAAGGTGGCTACACGGACTTTCGCTCCTTGTACCTGATGAGCGGCCCGAAAAACTCTGTTTCGCAGTAATGGCACATGAGCGTTAACGGTTCCTTGTGAACGACAATAAATTTGCCGGGGACTTCTTCATGATTCGTGATACAGAATCTGTCCGGGCAGACCACGATGTCACCGATCTCGTTGGGCGTCTCGACTTTGTGCTTCTCAATGACCTCTCCGTCTTCTATGCGAGAAATCGTGGCCCAGGGAGCAATCAACGCGACTACATTGAGCATGTCCCGGGTGAAGCTCAGGTTTTCCACCTTGATGATGTCCTTCCG
>JARRRG010000657.1:0-2548 GCA_037380965.1 Deltaproteobacteria bacterium | reverse complement strand
GCCTGCCGGACGTTTTCACGGTCCTGCGCACCCATAGCTGAGAGAATCGCTGGTCTCATTGTGCTTCGGAAGTATCGCATTGACCCGTTGATGAAGGGTATGCTTTCGAGACCTGTGTAGGGCCTCACCCGTGGAGTCGCCTAGTCAATGACAAGAGCTTGACTGAACAAGGTGTGATAGGCACGTTGAAAGCGGGTGGCACCCGATACAATAGTCCGCAAGGTTTCCGGAATCGGATCTGATGAGTGGCCCCGTACGGAGCGTCCTGGAAGGGTGTATCAGGACAACTTATGGGAATGATGAATGAGGCCTTCGCGTGTGGCGCATAGAAACTGATTGTGCGCGTCGGTGTTCGGGCTCGGAGCCCCCGTTCTCCGGGACGACTCGTCTCTCCATATTCAAATCAACACATTCCTCAACCGGTCCCCGCGTGTATCTCAGCGTCCCCCTGTGTACATGGCTTTGATAAGGTCGCCATAGATTTCGTTGATGTACTTGCGCTTCACCTTCATGGTGGGAGTGACTTCGCCGTCCTCTTCGTAGAGCTTCTTGGGCACGATGGTGAATTTTTTGACGGTCTCCACATGTGCGAGGTTCTTGTTGACTTCCTGGACCTCCCGATCGATGAGCTCGATAATTTCCGGGGACTTGGTCAAGCTCTCGTAGGTCGTGAAGGGTATCTTCTCGTCCTGAGCGTACTGGATGACGTTTTCCTCATCCAGCACAATGAGAGCGGAGAGGAACTTGAGCTTATCGCCGATCACGATCGCGTCATTGATGTACGGGCTGAACTTCAACTGATTCTCGATATTTTGGGGTGCGATATTCTTTCCGCCCGCGGTGATAATGAGATCCTTTTTGCGGTCCGTGATTGCGAGGTATCCCCTCGAGTCCAGCTCTCCAACATCACCTGAGTGGAGCCAGCCATCGACCAGAGTCTCCGAGGTAGCTTGAGGATCGCGAAAGTATCCCATGAAGACATTCCCGCCCTTCACGAGGATCTCACCGTCCTCATCGATGCGGACCTCGACGCCGGGCAAGGGCGGTCCGACATTTTCAGGCTCGATGTTGTCGCCCTGATGGATACAGGTGGGACCGGTTCCCTCAGTCTGGCCGTACACCTGGCGCAGACGCACTCCTATCGCGTTGTAATATTTGAGCACTTCGGGTGAAATGGGCGCGGCCCCTGAAACCGCGTCGCGGAGTCTCTCGAATCCGAGCCGCTCCCGGAGTTTGTACAGGACAACGATGTCCGCGATGAGGCGCAGGAACCTGAGGCCGATGGGAATCTTTTTCCGTTGAAATTTCAGCTCCGCGTACCGTCGGCCGATTCGTTCGGCCAGGAAGTAGCTTACCCTTTTGAACCACGTTGCGTTCGCTATGCGGATGCGTATACCGGAGTAGTACTTCTCCCATATCCTGGGGACCGCGAACATCACGGTGGGAGACACCTCTTGTACGTTGGCCATGACCGTATCGGGGCTCTCGGTGAAGTTTACGGTGTATCCAAACCGCAGGGGAAGAAAGCTGCTGAACATTCGCTCCGCAATATGACTCAAGGGGAGAAAGGAAAGCAGCTCATCGGTCGAATAGAGTGGCAGGGCCTCACCAATGGACCAGCCCGTCCAGGCCACATTGTAATGGGAAAGCATCGCGCCTTTGGGAGGACCGGTAGTACCCGAGGTATAAATGGTGAGGGCCTGGTCTTCAGGGCGTACCGTGCGCGTCGTCTGGTCGAAGCGATCCGGCTCGCGTTGATCGAGCTCCTGTCCTTGCGCGAGCAATTCGTCGAATGTCATGACCATTGGGTCCGAGAAATCTCTCAGGCCCTTTGGATCGATCACGACAATCTTTTTCAGATCCGGGGTCCGGTTCCTGAACATGAGGGCTTTGTCCAGTTGCTCTTCGTCTTCCGCGATATAAATCCGTGATTGGGAATGAGCCACCACATACTCGCACTGGCCTGCCGCGCTGGTCGTGTAGATGCCGACGGACACGCCTCCGATACACATGACGGCCAGATCCGCGAAGAGCCACTCCGGGCGGTTTTCTCCGATGATGGCGACGCGGTCTCCCTTTTGGATTCCCAGGCAGACAAGGCCGAGCGCGGTGTGGCGAACCTTCTGTCGGTACTCGCCCCACGTGATGTCCCTCCAGATGCCGAGGTACTTGTATCGCAGGGCCACGTTGTCAGGGTGCCGAGAGACCCGGTCCAGGAACATTTCAGGCACCGTGGCCGGGGAAATATCGTTCATGGAATCCGATCCTGCGTGTTGGTTCATGGTACCATGCCGAAGCCGGTACCCAGACATGCCGAGGTGATCAACGCCACCGTTTCTTGCGTTTGTATCGCGCCTGACCCCGGACATCCTCTTGTCGTTTCATTCCCAGGTAGAACTCCTGTACGTCTTCGTTTTTCAGGAGTACCTCCGGCGGCCCTTCGAGCACGATTCGGCCCGTTTCCATAATAAATGCGTGGTTGGCCACGCTGAGGGCCTTACGCGCATTCTGCTCTACGAGCAGGATGGTGGTCCCGTCATGGTTGATG
>JARRRG010000656.1:0-2549 GCA_037380965.1 Deltaproteobacteria bacterium | reverse complement strand
CAGAGACCGCAAACCGTGTAGACGTTCCTTACGCCGGCAACAGTATCTACGGGGTCCACGGCCGGCGCCCCATAAATGTATTCCGGGACGGTCGCGCCCTTTTCGAACAGGTGACATCCGGCAAAGAGGGACGATCCACCCAGCAGGGCGGTAATTCGAAAGAAATCTCTTCGGCTCAGGTTTCTCATAATCGTATCGAGGCCTTGTCAACTCAAGGGTATGTCGAATCCGATAAAAACGACGGAATACCGCATCAGGAATACTCCGCCTATGATCAGGGCGGATGCTAAATAGAGCCAGGCCCGGTGTCTTCGCGTCCACGGTATGACGAGGATGGCAAGTGGGACGAGCATTCCCGCGACAAGCTCTCCCCACACGTACAGTTTTTCATGGAATGCATAGATGATGGAGACGTACCCGTCCGCATTGGAAACCAGGAGCGTCAACCAGAAGCTGCCATTCCAAAACAGGTCCACGAGCAAAATGGCTATCATCATGATCCGAAGGCTCTTGAACAGCTCAGGGTCGAGCTTGTCCTCTCGATATCGGTCCATGAGGAGCGCCACAATCGCAAGCAATGCGATCCCGGAGAGAAGCGCGGAGGTAAGAAAATAACCGGGCATGAGCGCGGAATGCCACCAGGCCCGCGCTCTCACCAGCGCAAATGCAAAGCCCGTGTACGCATGGACGAATATTGCCAGGGGAACCGTGATCATGCCCAGGATGCGGGTAATTCGGTCATTGTTCACGTAGATAAAATAG
Source organism: Deltaproteobacteria bacterium (assembly GCA_037380965.1). Taxonomy (GTDB): domain Bacteria; phylum Desulfobacterota; class Desulfomonilia; order Desulfomonilales; family Desulfomonilaceae; genus JARRRG01. Next base: position 1,787 of record JARRRG010000656.1, on the reverse strand, counting down.
ATGTATATCAGGTTCGCAATCGGATAGGCCGTCAGGAGCCACGATCCATACGACAGCGCGGAGGTGTTGTTGAAATAGCTCGGAACAAGTGTATGCCAGAATCGCAAGGGTTGATGCAGGTCGAGTATCAAGCACGCGGGGGCCAGGAGGAGCAGTAAAAACGAGATAACGGCCGCGGGGAGCGCCATGGGCTTGAATCGCTTGATCCCGAATACGGTCGAGAGCGTGGAGAGAATGAACGAGCCCGCGGAAAGACCGGTGAAGTAAAAATAGAGCGGAATATATACTTTCCAGGGAATCTGGTGGGGAACATTGTACAGGACGGCTGCTTCCATTTACCGGCCCTTTTTCCAGTACGACGCGCTGGGACTGGGGATATGCTTGGAGTATTCCAAGATCTCCTCGGTAAAGTGGTCGGAATAAATGATTCGCCCGATCAGCGAGTTGTCCGCGGCCACGTAATATACCTTCGGCTTTGTGCCCAATTCGGGCTTGAGCACGTTCGTCGCGATCGAAGCGAGTTTCCGCGAGATCGCTGACGAGGGATCGTCAAGGTCTCCGAAGACCAGGGCCCTCGCAGGGCAAGCCTCGACGCAGGCCGGTTCGAGTCCGCTCTCCACCCGCGCCTCACAGAAATCGCATTTGTCTGCTGTGTTGCGCACCGGATTAAAGAATCTTGCATCATAGGGACATGCCGCGATACACATCCCACATCCGATGCACTTTCCATAGTACATGATCACCACGCCGTCCTCCGGCCGTCTTACCGTAGCCTGAACCGGGCACACCTGGACACACGGCGGCACGTCACACTGGTTGCAGAGACGGCGGAGATAGAAGTTGCCCGTCTCGGGATACGGGCCCTTCTGAAGTCCTTTCACCCAGGACCGCCAATAGCCCAGCGGCACATTGTTCTCACTCTTGCATGCAATCGTGCAGCTCTGGCAGCCAATGCACCGGCGTTGGTCCACCAGCATGCCCCAGCGTTTGGGCCGCTCGCTCTTGCGTTTTTCGGAATCCCCGGGAGATGAAGACTCGCGGCTATCGCCCGACGCTGGACGACGGTCAGCACTTTCAGGTTGTTTTCCGGAATTATCAGCCATCTTGGATTGGCTACCTCACGTGTGACTTGGACCGTTCAATCGGCTCAGAGACCTCTCTGATAGTCAAAAATGATCGTGGCGGTCTTTCCATCATTGAATCACGCGGATTACCGTCGCTGATGACATCCGAGGCAATCGAATCGGCCGAAAGACTCTTTGCCGTCATGACAGTTTCCCGTCGCACATGACCGGCACGCCCGAGGCACCTTGTACGTTATCAAGGTGGACTCGCTTACCGCGGCCGAATCAGGGACGAAGAGCGTGCTCAAGTTCTTTCCTATGCGCAACTTTCTCGGCGGAGAATCCCTGAAGGCCCGGAGCACAAAGGTGCCGTATTTCTGCGCGGCAAACGGTTGATCGTGACACGTCTTGCAGTCCTTGTATTTGCCGTTCTCGAACCACATGTGATTATAGTGGCGAAAGACCACCGGACCCGGCGATCCTATGGCTTCATAGGTAATGGTGCCACCGCCGTACACCGATGAAAGGGCCATGAGGAAGAACAATCCTCCTCCCCCGATCAGGAGCACAAGGATGATTCCCCATGCCACGGCCTGGGACCTCCAATAGGGCGAAGTTCCCCGCAGATTCCGGATATAGACTTTCAGTCTATCCAGGGCACTCGATTTGTCCGAGGTCACTCTCATCTCTCTGCTTGTTCACATCCCCCAGCGAACCGGTTTC
>JARRRG010000655.1:0-2557 GCA_037380965.1 Deltaproteobacteria bacterium | reverse complement strand
GTTTTGCCGCCGGGGTACTGGGCGGTCTGACCAGAGCCCACGCATCCTTGCTGGGCGGTCTGATTTTTGGCGTGGGTGAATCTCTGGCCGGCTATTTCTTTGGCGGTGAAAGCAAGGAAATCATCATTTTCGTGCTCTTTATGATCATTCTGGGCATGCGACCCACCGGTTTATGGGGAGAGACCCAATGGGAAAGGGCGGCCTGATGGACTCTGCGGTGTCCGCCCCCTCAAAGTACGGATTCTGGAATCGCCTCAGCTATGAGGCTGGCGTGTCCTGGCGATCCGTCGGGGGAGTGGTTGGGCTGATTCTCCTCCTCCTGTTGCCCGTAGCCCTTTCCAATCCATATTACCTGCGCTTCGTGGAAACCGCGGCTCTCTTCGGTATCGCAGCCCTTGCCCTGTCGCTGGTGTACGGCAAAGGCGGCATTGTTTCGATCGGCCACATGGGGCTGTTCGGTATTGGGGCGTACACTTCCGCGGTACTCTCCCTCAAGTTCGGATGGCCCGTGGGGCTTTCCATGCTTGTCGCTATTGTCGTTTCAGGGATAGGCGGCTGGCTCCTGGCACTCTCTTCCGCCCGGGTCGTGGGGGTCTACCTCGCGATGACCACGGTGGCCTTCAATATTGTGATAGTACGCCTGATCATTCAGTTCCCCGACCTTACCGACGCGGCTGCCGGGATGATCAACATCCCCTCGCTGAGCCTCTTTGGTCGAGAATTTGAATTGGAGGGGTACTATTACTTGATCCTGATTGCCTGGCTGGCCAGCCTGTACTTCGTGCAGAACTTCAACAAGTCGAGCTGGAACTCGGTGACCAATAGCTTGAGAGAGACCCCCGTCGCCTGTTTGTTCATGGGGAACTCTGTGCCTGGCCTCAGGATCACGCTCTTCGTGGTCTCCGCGGTCATCATCGGCGGGGCCGGCGCGATCTTCGCGCACATGTTGGGACGGCTCAACTACAACACCTTCACCTGGGATCAATCTGTGGTCCTGCTCGCCATGGTGGTCCTGGGCGGAAGGCGTGAGCTGCTGGGACCTTACGTGGGCGCGGCGATTCTGATCTTTATTCCGCTCTTTTTCGGCGAGCTCGCCCAGTACATGCTCATCGTGTACGCGTTGATTCTCCTGTTCTTTCTTCTCGTCACCCCGGAAGGCATTGTCGGTTGGATACGCCGGCAATGGACCCGGAGTCGCTCCCGCCCGGCAAGCGAGATTGAGGACCGGAAGTTGGTTGAGCCCGCGTATTCGGTGAGCTACGCTCGTGGTCGAGACAATCGGCCGGTAGTAGAGGTAGTAAACGTATCCAAGAGGTTTGGGGGCCTGATTGCACTCACCAATGTCTCTCTCGACATCATGCCGGGAGAGCTTCACGCGTTGATCGGCCCGAACGGCGCTGGAAAGACAACCCTGGTGAATTGCATTACCGGTCTCTATCCGACCGACGGCGGCGATGTCAGGATTCGAGGTGCGTCATTTGAAGGGAAGACGCCGGATGAAATCGCTCAGCTCGGGGTGGGCCGCACATTCCAGCAACCGTCGCTGGTTTCCGAGATGACGGCCGCAGAGAACATCGAGGTTGCGATCCACCACCGTGTGCGCCCCAACATCTTTTCCACGCTGCTGGGTCTGCCCCACCATCACCGGAGCTTTGCCCGGGTGCGGGCGGAGGCGCTGGACCTGCTTCAGGCGATTGGACTCGGCGCGCTGGCCAATGTCCCGGTGAGCAGACTACCTCACGGTTACCAGCGCCTCGTGGAGATCGGCCGGGCCCTCGGAGTCCATCCCCACCTGCTGTTGCTGGACGAGCCGGCAGCGGGCCTGGCACCGGAAGAGATGAACCATTTGAGGAAATTGCTCGAGGTGATCCGTGCCAACGGCATCGCCATTCTTCTCATCGAGCATAATATCGAGTTTGTGATGTCGATCGCCGATCGGGTCGCTGTCCTGGATTTCGGTGCGAAGATCGCGGACGGTACGCCCGCGGAAGTTCAGAAGAACGAGGCGGTGCTGGCAGCGTATCTCGGAGAATAGGTGAGCGTCGCGTAATGTTCGGGAACCGGAATGACCGGAGATTCGGATGCGTCCAGGGTGCAATCGATCGCTTCCGGCCGGTGTTTGACGGGTCTGGTGACATCGCGGTGAGCCATGTTTGAGATTAACGGACTTTCCATAAGCTATGGTTCGGTTGAGGTGGTCCACGGCGTAAGCATGCGAGTGGACGAGGGTCAGATCGTCGCGCTCATCGGACCGAATGGAGCCGGCAAATCGTCGGTACTGAAAGCGGTATCCGGTTTGATCCGCCCCACGGCAGGAGAAATCTTGTTTCTCGGTACCAACTTGATCGGAGTTCCGCCGCATGAGATCGCAGCTGCGGGTGTCGCCCATGTCATGGAGGGACGACACCTGTTCGGCGGACTCAGCGTGGAAGACAACTTGCTCCTTGCCGGTTCCAACGACGAGAAGGCCAGCGCAGGCAACATCGAGGCCGTGTACCAGCGATGGCCCCGTCTGCGGGAACGGAGCGAACAGTTAGCCGGTACCCTTTCTGGTGGG
>JARRRG010000654.1:0-2557 GCA_037380965.1 Deltaproteobacteria bacterium | reverse complement strand
GCGAAAGGGACAATGGTCGGCCGCGGTTGTTTTGTTCTGAATCTTCACGACGTACTGTACGTATGCCTGATTCAGCTCTTAGAGCGGAATCTCTTTCGGTCGGCTCGATCCATCACGAACGGAAAGAGGAGGCGAACATGAAAAGACGTAGCAGATGGTCTCACCATGTCCTGATCGTGGCGGTAGGTGCAGCGCTGGTTGCGGGTGTGGTGATTGCAACGACTGCCCCTCTCTCGGCAAGCGGGACCGAGGGGAAGATAGCCAAATTTGACAAGAATGGGGCACTCATTCGACCGGAAGGCTACAGGGAGTGGATCTACGTCGGCACTCCAATCACACCGAATGACATGAACGGAGGAAAAGCAGCGTTCCCGGAGTTCCACGACGTGTACATCGATCCCGTGAGCTATGCGCACTACAAAAAGACCGGGAAGTTTCGCGATGGGACCGTGTTGATCAAGGAACTGGTAAGCGTGGGATCGAAAAAGGCGCCGAGCGGCAAAGGCTACTTTATGGGCAAGTTTATCGGCCTTGCGGTCTCGTTGAAGGACTCCAAGCGCTATCCCAAAGAACCCGGCCACTGGGCTTATTTTCTCTACGGCCAGAGCTATCCTCTGAAAAAGAAGGTAAAAGCGATGCCAACGGCCAGTTGCAACGCCTGTCACGAGGGAGCCGCGGCTCAGGACTGGGTTTTCACCCAGTACTACCCTGTACTGAGGGCAGCCAAACCTAAATAGTGCCGGCCTTCCGATTGGGCCTGGAGTGATGTCTGATTCCCGGTTGCGCGGCTTTACCGGCTGCCTCTAAATTGATGGACCGATTCTTGGGCGAGCTCCTGCATGTGGAATTTCCAGGGGGCGGGATCTGGACAACGCGTATTGGCAAGCAGGACAACGCGATCGTGTGAACACGTCCACGAAGGATCAGCCCAGGAATCCGCTCTCGAAAATCCAGGCCCATGAAACCCTTTCCGACTGCCATCGCTTGACGGGCTGAAGCGAAAAGTACCGGGGGAATGCGCGACCGTCGGTATGAAACCCATTCCATAGAGCGGTTTTTTCAAACTGTCGTCGGATTGAGAACTCATTTCCGTACCGCATGCTTCGAGGCTTCGGTAAAGAAAACGAGCGGGCTTGCTATCGGGATAGCTTCGTTTCGAATAGCCTGAGAGCTGGTTCGCAGCGCTGCGTTCCAATTGGACGGGCAGGGAAACGTTCCCCCCTGCCAGGAAGGTTTATCGGGCGCTGTCCACTTTGATGAAGTACGGCAAACCGATCCATTTCTCCCCGGGATGATTTGTTTCCAATATCAGCCTGCCCCTGAAATAGTGGGGGTTGCCTTTTCCCGTCAATTCCATGCGTACGCTGAACCGCGATTCCGAGCCTTGAGCGATCGTTACCTCGTGGGGCTTCATCACGGCCCGTGTCAGGGATCCCTGGATACTTGAAAGTCTCAGGGTAACCGGTTTTGCCGATTGATTTCGTGCCTTCATGGAGAACTCAACCGTCTTCTTCAAGCCGGTCAGCCTGGTCACGAGACTCGCGGGCTCAACGACGACCTCCCGGACGACGGTCGCGAAGATCGTCAACTTGGTGACCCGTTTTCCCGGATTATTTGACTCGAGGAAGACCGTCTTGACCTTCTTCCCTGCCTTGAGCCCCGACGAGTCAAACTTCACGGTCAGCTCGGTCGACTCGTTCGGAGGCACCTCGCGGTTGGCCACGTCTGCCCTGGTGCACCCGCAGGAGGTTGTCACACTCTTGATAACCAGGGTTTCACTTCCCGCGTTTCGAACCGTGAACGTGGCGGTAGCCTGTTTGCCGAACTGAACTTCTCCAAAGTCATGCTCTTTCGGAGTGATCTCCAGCCTGGCTGAAGCGCCGGTTGAAACCAGCGGAAGTGTGAGAACCATCACAAACATGAGGGTGATGGTGAGCATCCTCGGCAACATGATGGGGCTCCTCCTTTGGTGAGAATAGCACAGTTGCCAAAAGAGACGGCCGATTGAGTACTGCTTGCCTTTGCCTGCTTGTTCGCCAGTGCCCGGCCGGTCGAGCAAATCTCTGGCACCTGCCACATAGATAGAGATTGTCGATTTGACATATCGGGTTAGTCTATGTTAATCTCGCCGATTGTCAAGCTCGCTGCCGCATCTCCCCGAACTGCGCGCACGAGGCACTCCAGGCACGGATCTCTGCAATTGCTTAGATCATAAAAAAAGATGGGAGGAACAAAATGCCACAACACAGACTGGTTTTGGCAGGAATCTTGGCGGTCGTCCTGGCCGTGATGGCCGGCGGCAATGTACTCGCTGGACGAGCGGACTACCCGGAGAAGGCCAAGGAGATCATCGCGATCACCTTCGCCAAAGAGATGATGGAGGGGGGTTACAAGGCGGTGACCGCAGAACAGCTCAAGAAATGGATCGATGAGAAGAAAAACCTGCTCATCGTTGACACCATGCCCCTCGAGGCAAGCTTCAAAAAACAGCATATTCCCGGCGCGGTTCAGATCGAGTTCCCTATCCCGGAGATGAAGAAGATAGACAAGAAGAAGA
>JARRRG010000653.1:0-2563 GCA_037380965.1 Deltaproteobacteria bacterium | reverse complement strand
TTTTCATCGCCCATGCTCACCCAGACGTCGGTGTACAGGACGTCGGCCCGCCCCGCGGCCTCCCGGGGCTCCCGGAGGACGACGACCTCGCCGCGTGCCGCCTCCCGGGCCCTCCCGAGGACGTCGGCGTCGGGCTCGTAGCCCTCGGGGCAGCCCACGGTAAGGCTCATCCCCACGCGGGAGGCGGCCTCAATCGAAACAGCCTTGAGCAAGGGCATTCCCCGGTATCCACACTATGACCTCTTCTCTCGGGCCTTCCTTGCCGCGTTCATCGGGCACGCGCCGAACCGGGTGACGTTGAACGGGATGGCGATCCTCTTTGCAGCATTCCTTGTCTTCGAATACACCGTTCAGTCAATGCTGACGCCTGGGACCGGCCGTTCCATCAACTGTTATAACTGCGCCACCTGCGTGGGAGCGTGCCCGGTCAAAGAAGCTGAAGGCGTGCAATTCCCTATGGGACTCGTGCTTCTGACGAGACTGGGGAATTACGAGAGAGTCATGGAGCTCTCCAAATACTGCGTGGGGTGTGGGAGGTGCGCGGCGAAATGCCCGATCGGTAATTCCGGTCCGCTCGTCATTTCCGCGGCCTACTATGCGTGCCTCAAGCAAAAGAAGGAGAAGGGCCTGGTCGAAGAAGGGGAGACCGCGTGATGATTCGGGGAGTCGCCACGGTTATTGCGGTCGTAGTCGTTGTTCTCCTTGTGGGAGCCGCCGCGGATGTGTCCACGAGGACAGCCACGTGTATGGTGTGCCACACGCGGGAGGCATCGTATGTTCATTGGATGGCAAAGCGGTTGAAAGCCGACAAAAAAGGTTTTTCTCATGAATTGATCGCATGCGCGGCTTGCCACATCGAGGGGAGCGCACAGGGGACGCTCATGTCGGGATTCAGGGGCATCCTGCACGCGGTCACCTATCTCGTGCCACAGATTGATCCCCGGCGTCCTCGAGTCTCGGCGCTCTTTACGGAGACGAGAATTCCCAGCCAAAATTGCCAGTACTGTCATTTCGGGTCTCTGTACAAGAACGCGGTCAGTCTCAAGGACTTGCCTCCGGGCCTGCGGAAAATCGGGCTTGTGATGGACCACCGAAAACATGTGCTCGCGAGAGACGATACCTGCGCGCAATGCCACGAGCGTTACAAGAACAAGATGACCGGCCTGGCCGATCGGAATGTCGCGTACACGGAGGTCAACCACCTCGGGTGTGATTCTTGCCACCGATACGCGTCCCATGCGTACCGGAGCAACCGACTGCTGCCATTGACCGGGAAAGAATATCGTGAGGCCAGAGTCGTCACCTGGCACGCGCTCTCCGCCAACCCCCGGTGGATGGTGGCGATCCCTACGGAACAAACCTGTAGACGATGTCACGACGGAAAGATCCACTTTAAGAAGAGGATCTTCAAAGCAGACTGCCGCACGGGTGACAAGTTTGAAAATTGCGTGAAGTGTCACCCGTTAATGACCCGGCAATACTTTGAACAGTATAGACGAGAACGTCGCAAGCTCTCCTCGGTCTCCGCTCAAAGGGATACCGACGGCTGAGGAGGAGTGCTGAAAATGACCACCAACAAGGACAAGTCTAAAGAAGAGATCAACCGTGAAGTCGCGGACGCGATCCTTGACGTAAAGGAGCCGCCGGTGGCCCGATTTCGTCTCTTGTCCAGAGGGATGGAACCGTATCACCGGCTCGACATCAAAGATGAGGGCTCGGACGTCACGGGGGACAAAGGATGCCTCGCCTGTGGAAACTGCATAGATTCATGCCCCGTGCTCCGGAAGCGACCCGAGCTTCTCGATTTGACGGAGCAACGCACGTCGTTTGCCCTTGAGGCTTGCGTGGGGGAAGACTGCGAACAGTGCTTCTCGTGCGTCCTCGCGTGTCCGCAGGTGGATACGGCGTACAAGGACTACATCGTGGACGAGGTCATCCCGGAGACCATTCAGCCGGCGCCTCGCGTCACGTCTCTGGACAATTATTTCATGGCCATCATCGCGTTGATTTTGGGGATACTCATCGGGGTTTTCCTCGCTCGATAACGTCGTCCCCATGCGGATACCGATTCAGGACCAGGAAAGGGTGAAGCACCATGTCAACGGCACAACCTCAACAGTCAGTTCTGGAGCAGAGCACTTCCGCTGATGCAGCCGAGCGGACGGACCTGATCCCCATCTTCATCATGGGGAAGAAGTACGATGTTCCCAGTACCTTGACCATTCAGAAGGCCTTCGAATACGCGGGCTATCTCCTGATCCGGGGCTGCGGTTGCCGCGGAGGAATCTGCGGCGCGTGCGCCACCGTGTACCGCATGCCGGGCAGTCCGAAGATACATGTGGGCCTGGCCTGCCAGACCGTTGTTCAACCCAACATGTACCTCACCATGATCCCATTCTTTCCCGCGAATCGGGCAATCTACGATATAGAGGAGCTGGAGCCGGACGCGAAAAGCCTGATGAAAGTGTACCCGGAGCTCGCCAAGTGCATGGGGTGCAATTCCTGCACCAAATCGTGTCCCATGGACATTCCGGTGATGGAATACGTCTCCGCGGCCCTCAGA
>JARRRG010000652.1:2597-3286 GCA_037380965.1 Deltaproteobacteria bacterium | reverse complement strand
GAAATTCCCTTGCAAGCTCTTTCGCGGCAGTGAGCTGGTTCCTCTATCCGGAGGATTACGAGAAACGAACCGAATGCCTGACACCGTACCTCTTTACTGACGTGTAAGTCCTCAACGGGCGCACGAATTTCATGCACGGGCTCACCCACCCCAAGAGAACCTGCTTTCAGGTTGGGGTGTGGTGAGCTTTTTGCTCCTCAACTGCGAGATCCTGTTGAGACCCCGATCAAAAAGAGACAGGGAATATCCCTCCCGCCCACTCGTCGGAGTCGGCGCCCTCATTGTCGATTCAGGCCGGATCGTGCTGGTGCGCCGCGGATCGTTCCCTTCCCGGGGGGAGTGGAGCATCCCCGGAGGTCTGGTCAAAGTCGGGGAGACCCTCAAAGAAGCCGTTGCCCGAGAAGCTTTCGAAGAAACCGGCCTCCGGGTTGAGCCCCAGGATCTGGTGGAATTGCTGGAACGCATATTTCATGATCGGGAAGGTCGCATCCAATATCACTATGTCCTCGCGGACTACCGGTGCCGCGTGGCGGGCGGCGAGCTTGCCGCGGCTTCTGACGCCACCGACGCGGCATGGATAGATAGGGAGCAACTCCCTCAATTGGGCCTGGCCGAGGTTACCCTGCGGGTCGTGCTCAAGGCTCTTGACTCCGCATGACCCCCTTTGCCCGGGGGAGCTCTCAAGCCAC
>JARRRG010000652.1:0-2564 GCA_037380965.1 Deltaproteobacteria bacterium | reverse complement strand
GGCGAAAAAGACAGAATTATTGACGGCATAAACACAAGATCTCCGAACAGTGCCGCGATTATAGCCGAGGACCCCAGCACTCCGAAGGAAATTACCGGCTGAAACGGCGACCATACGAGCACCAGGAATCCGAAGAAAAGGACCGCTGAAGTCGAAATTAGCGCCTTGCCCGTCACTCCGTAGGCATCCGTCAGACACGTTTCGACGGTGCGCGTGGGTCCATGAGAACGAATCTCCCTTTGGAGCTGGGTCAAGTAATGGATCGTGTCGTCCACGGAGAGACCGATCGAAATGGTCGCGGCGAAGATGGTTACATTATCCAACGGTATATTGAACCAGCCCATGATCCCGAAAATGGCCGCAAGGGGCAGCGTGTTCGGAATGAGGCTGAGCAGGCCGAGCACCAAAGAGCGAAATTGCACGACCAGAAGGAGCGTGATGCTCGAGAGCGCAATAATCAGCGATATGATCTGCGCCCTCACCAGCTCCGCGCCCTGGGCGTAGAACAGCGCTATTCCACCGGTTAGCGTAGGGTAACCGAGACCGGCGAAAACATCCCGAGCCACAGATCGGACTTTCTTGATGGTGGCTCCCACGGGAGTCGACGATGAATTACGAATGCGGACGGATATCCGGATCTTGCTGAATTGATCGTCCACGTATCTTTTGAGGATATCCGATCCATTACCGATGGACATCACTGCCAGGAGCTGGGGCACAAGGTCCGGATCGGTGAACAGTTTTTCCGAAGATGTGCCGGGTTCCGAGACCGCGCCCTGGAGATATTCAAGCACGGAGAGAAGAGATTCCGTGCGAACGACCTCGGGAATCTCTTTGAGGCGTTGTTCCAGTAATCGCACTTTGGCCCAGACAGCCGGATTCTTGAAGGCTCCTCCTCCCACTTCCACCAACAGTTCCAGGGTCTGGATCGGTGTGAGGTTTTCCTCCACAAAATGAATGTCCTGAACTTCCTTGGTTGAATCCTTAAGCATTCTCAGGATTTGTGTTTCGCTGCGGATGCGAGGCACGCCGACAACCATCATGACCATGATGAGAAAGCCAATCCCGACGCAGAGCCGAGGATGGCTGAAAACAAATTGTTCCATCCGCGCGAACAGCACGGACACCCCATCTCGGTCCATGCGCTGGTAAACTTTTTTGGAAGGACGCGCCATAAGAATGAGGAGAGATGGAGTGAGAATAAGCGCAAGGATGTACGATATGAGCACCCCGAGAGCCATGATGAATCCGAGCTGTCGAACCATCGGGATGGAGGAGATCATTATGCTGGCGAAACCGGCGCCGGTGGTGAGGGCACACATGAGGCACGGCCGACCCACAATCATGATTGCCTGCCTCGCTGCTTCCACCCGATTACCCACATACCGGAAGCGCTCATTGTAATGCGTCACAATATGCACAACCGCAGCGACCGTTACGATGAGAATGAGTCCGAAGGAAAGCGCGGTCGTAGAATTCAATCGGATCCCCGCAAGCACCATGAGACCGATGATCCACACGACGCATGTGGTTACCACGACCAGGGTGATGCCAGCCACTCTTAGGCTCTTGAATATGTAAATAGAAATGAGGGCGCTGATCAATGAGCAGAGTATTCCGAAGGTGAGCGCGGTGCGCCGATTATACGTCTGTATGGCCTGAACAATAACCGGCGCGCCAATGATCCGGTGATCCGCACCTTTGGGAAGGTACTTGAGGACCACCGCATCCATTCTGTCGAGAACCCGCTTGATTCGATTCGAATCGAGCCTGGATTCTTCGGAAACCTTGAATATCATGCCCACTGTCTTGAGATCCCGTGACAAGAGCAAGTCAACAATGGGAACCTTTTCCCGTATCTTCTCGAGCTTGACCGGGTCCGGCAACCGGGGGACTCCGCCACGACTGACCACAAGGGGATAGTTCCCAAACTTTCCCCCTCGATCCTGAAAGAGCAGTGGGCTGGTGAGGCTTATGACTTCAATGATGTCTTTGGTCCCCTCAAGCTCTCGACTCATGTTCTCTACAGCTTGCAGGACAGCAGGATCGGAGGCCCCGGTAACGGTCTTGACCGCGATGAGAATGAATTCTTCATTCCCAAAGACCTTCATGAATTTCTCGTACCGCCGATACGCGGGGGAATCGGTGTCAATCCCCGATTTCATGGTGGGGTCGGGTCTCATCCCGGGGGCAAGCGCGGCGAGGATCACGGTAATGAGAAACACCGCGGAGACGAGATACCAGCGGTAATCGACAATAAGCGTGGCAGGGATTCGAGATAAAGAGAAGGGCTTCATTTCCGGTACAACAATTCCTTGGCCGACCACTCGAAACAATTGGGCCGAATTGGCCGGGCGCGTCTCAGTGCCCCAGCTCCCCGGGGCGTCGACCGATCAAGTATTGGGGGTGCTCCAGAGGAATGTATCACCAGGCATTGGGGCACACGTTGAATTCGATTACCGATTCTTATCACCGAGACGTGAAACTGGCAAGGTGAGACAATCGCTGGGCAAAAAGGATTCAATGAGACTCCTTGAAATTCGACCGTGATTTTCCTGTGAACC
>JARRRG010000651.1:0-3215 GCA_037380965.1 Deltaproteobacteria bacterium | reverse complement strand
ACTCAACGCACTTCAGCCCCCAGAATATTCAAATTGATTGCAGCCCCGAGAGCTGTAACCGATACTGCGCATCCATAACACTCTGAAACCTTGGCAAGGGTCGCTTTAGACGGCTTCCCCGGCTTTTTTTCTCCAATAGCCTCTGAACCTCATCATGCAAGCCTTGCTACCTCGAGTGTGCCGTGTGGGACGGCCAACCCACAGTAATTTGGCTAATGAATTCGATTCGGCAATATACCTTCATACTTTGCCTGCCCTATGAGGAGACAATTTGATTGATCGCCCGTGGGCTTTGACCGAGATTATTCGACCTCACTTGCTTATCTTGCTGTGGGCCTTCACCCTTGTTGAAACGGATGGTTTCGTGTTTCACCGGTTTATCGGAGGAATGTTTGCGGCAGGTAGAGTGAGATCGCGGGAACAAAGGTAACGATCATCACGCAGATCAACAGGAGGACCAGAAACGGCAGCACACCCCGGGAGACCTCCATGAGGCTCTTGTCGGTAAGTCCCATGGCAACGAAGAGATTCAGGCCGAAGGGCGGAGTCAGAAAGCCGAACTCGATGACGAGCACCATGATGATGCCGTAATGCACCGCGTCGATTCCGAACCTGTTCAGCGTCTCCATGAACAGAGGCGAGAGGATGAGCATCGCGGACACGTTCTCCATAACGGTTCCCATGATCAGGAACATCACGTTCACCAGGATGAGGAACATCCATCCGCTGGTCACGTGCGCGGTAATAATGTCGGCCACCTGATGAGGAATCCGTTCGGAGGTGAGCAGCCAGATGAGGCTCATGGCGCAGGCAAGGATGAAGAGCAGACAGCTCGAAAGAATTGCCGCTTGCTTGCACACCTCAGGTATGTCTCTCAAACTGAATTCACGGTAGATCAGCAGCTCGACGAACAGCGCATAGACCACGCTGACTGCAGCCGCCTCGGTCGGAGTGAACATGCCGGAATAGATGCCGCCAAGGACGATCACCGGCAGCATCAAGCCCCAGAAGCCGTCCCGGATCGTCTTCAGCTTGTCACGCCAGCCGATCCGTTCGCCGATAAACCAGCGATTCTTGTACGCCATTCCGAGCGTATAGAGGATAAAGACTCCGCCGATCAGCAGGCCCGGCCCGATCCCCGCCATGAAGAGCTCCGCGACGGAAACATTCATTACGAGGCAATAGAGAATCATGGGAATCGAGGGCGGGATGACGATCCCCAATGATCCCGCGGAGGTGACCAGTCCGATGGTGAACCGTTCATTGTAGCCCGATTTGATCAACGCGGGGATCATGATCGAGCCGATCGCGACCACCGTCGCAGGACTCGATCCCGACAGCGCGGCAAAGAAGATGCACGCCAGCGTGGTCGCGACGGCCAGTCCACCCGGATACGCGCCGACAAACCCATTGATAATGTTGATGAGGCGCCGCGCCATCGCGCCTTCCGTCATGATGGAGCCGGCGAGGATAAAGAAGGGAATGGCCAGAAGAATGAAGTTGTCAAGCGCATTGAAAAGCTGCTGAGGCAAGACGAGCAGCGAAGTGGACGTATGCAACCACAGTGAGATACCGGTTGTGGTCACCATCAGGATGGCGATGGGCATACCGATGACGAGGAGAACAAAAAAACAGATTATGATGGTGATAATCATGGTCCCCGATTGTCCGCACCGAACGGCTGGTTCTTCACGAATGCGGTCGCGTGCTTCCACCCGAGAATGCCGAAACGCCATGCCATAACCAGAGAGAAGAACGGAACCGGTAAGTAAACCCAATACTTCGGTATCTGAAGCACCGATGTGCGTGCGGTGAATTGCCTCAGTTTCATGGCCTGTTCCCAGCCGTAATAGGCAATGATCAGGAAAATCACGACCGAGATGACACAAATCACGATCTTCAGCCCATGCCGAAAACGATCATTGGACACACGCTCGAAGAGCAGATCCATCGAAAAATGCGTTCCGTACTTCACGCCCAGTGACGCGCCGAGAAATGCTATGAAAACACCAAGATAGCGCGCCACCTCCTCTTCCCATGTAAAACTGAAATTGAACAGATAACGGGACAGGACCTGCACAAAGGTGAGAAAGGCCAGGCCCAGCAACACCAGGACGAGAGTCCACTCTTCTATCCTGTTGATGACTTTGACGATACGACGCATGGAGACTAACGCGGAGGAGAGAGCGGGAAACGCCGTGTACGGCGTTCCCGCTATTGTTCTACCGGCAGATGCACGGGAGTGGCCCCCTACTGCTTGCTCTTCGCCTTGATCTTGGCCATGAAGAACTCAAAGAGATCGGGACCTACCTGCTTCTTGTACTTTTCCCAGACCTTGGTCATCGCCTTGAGGATGTGATCGGTATTGGTAACGTGTTTGGTGATCTCGGTGGCCTTGATGAGAATCGAGGTAAGCAGCGGATTCTCCTGCGCGTCGATCGTACCGTTTTGCAGCGCATTGTAGATCTGCGGGAAGGGCAAATCGATGGGAGAAGCGCCCAGGGCCTTGAACGTGTCCAGATAAACCGGGCTCTTCATCACCCGTATCTTGAGACCTTTCAGATCCGCGGGCGTACGTATGTCACGTTTGCTGTTGGTGATATCGCGGAATTCATTCTCCGTCCAACCGATGCCGATGAAGCCTTTCGCCGGCAAATAGCTGAAAATCTTCTCTTGCCATGCCGGATCGTCGATGACGGCGTACGCGGTCTTGCGATCAGGGAACACGAAGGGCAAGTCCATCACGGCCACCTGAGGAACGTAATTCTGGAGAACCGCGGTGGTAATGGACGCGATGTCCAGTGTCCCGGACTGGACCTGCTCCGCCATCGAAGTCTCACTGCCCAATTGACCGAATGGAAAGGTCTTGATGTCAATTGCGCCGTTGGTCTTGTCCTTCACGTAAGCTGCAAACGCATCGATCCCCTTTGACTGACCGTGGAACGGCGGCGCGACATGGCCGAACTTGAGCTTCACGGTCTTGCCCGCGAACGCAGAAACGGTAAGTAAGGAGAGTACGAAAACCATGCACGCGATCAGAGCGAACCATTTCTTCATGTGATACCTCCCGGTTGAATGGATAATGTACGATTGCTTTGCTTCAACGTCGTGACCGGAAAGCGCGCCCCCGAACGCGCCCGATCCTATGAAACACCTCGCGGTCGGCTACGGCAAATCTTGTAACACAGACCGCGGGCAAATATCCACCCCGTCCT
>JARRRG010000650.1:0-3406 GCA_037380965.1 Deltaproteobacteria bacterium | reverse complement strand
CCGGATGGCGAGCCGACAGGTCATTGAGCGGTTTCAAGCTTGAAAAGACGATTAACGGAGATCGAAAGATGGCGTTAAAGGGAACGCTGGCCGACATGGCTGTTATCGACCTCATTCAGTTTCCCCATGGAGGACGCAAGACCGGGCATCTGATCATCAGCGGGACCGATGGGGAAGCCGGGCTGTTCTATAAGGACGGCGCTCTGGTTCACGCCACTCTCGGTGATTTCTCCGGCATGGACGCGTTGCTGCGCGTGGTGGGCTGGGATGAGGGCACGTTCGAGTTCGCCCGGGATGTGGAATCCGCGGTGACAAGCATCAACCTGGATCTTCATCGAGCGGTTATGCAAGCGCTCAAACTTCATGATGAGTTCAAGATGGAAGAAGAAAAAAGACGTGCTCAAAGGGGTTCCAGTGAAAGCGGAGGCGACGAGGCTCTCACGGCTCAACTGACAGAATTCCTCGACGCCAACGGATTCGCGCTGCACGCGAGCGTCCATGACTCTGAAGGAGAGGTACGGGCCGCGGCCGACGGTCCTGATGGATCTCCGGTAGGGATAGAAGAGCTTCGTTTGGCCCTGCATTCTTTGTTGCAGTGCCACCCCAGAGGTCCGGTTAACCGTATCTTGATCGATGACGATCTCGGCACCGTGGTGCTTGTTCCGCTGGCCGACGGAGACAACCTCGTGGTGGTGGCGAGCAAGGACGCGTCGATGGGTGCGGTTTCCATGAGTGTCGGCCGATTGGCCGCGGGACTGGCGTGACGCGGTGCGGCATGGCCGAGAAACCGGGAGGGCCTGGGATGACAGGGCAGGAGCTCAATTGACCGTTGACCCGGCCCGGGCAGTCATGCCGCTCACCCAGTGCGGTTCCACGCGTGCGAAACCAACGGGGACTGTGGAACGGATCGGCTGAACCGCACTCTCCGTCAGAGGTCGATTCGAAGGTGAACCGATTCAAGGAGATACCTGTTCGAGCGCTGGGAAAGGAGACCGTTCTCCGGCCCCTCGACGGTCCCGGAGAACGGATGCGCCGGTATCGCAAAGAATCCGGTGGGGCGGAATCCACCGGCCGACTGGAGAAGACCCAGGAACTGAGGCAACAACGAAGAAGAAAGGGGCCGACAAGATGCAGAGGCACATGACAACACACTCAGGGCCGGGACCACCGGCACGCTGCTTTGCAGTTATGAGCTGCGGCCTGAATTTGGCACGCAAACACACGTAACCAGCAGCATCAGAGGAAAAAGGAGGAACAATCCATGGTGGACAAGATTGACAGAAGAGCAGTGTCAGGAATTCTCTACGGTCTTTACCGGGCCCTGTACGGTCTCGTAGGTGAAAATTCGGCTGCGGTAATGAGAAAGGCGGCGCCCGACATACTCGACGAACTGGGCAAGTTGGGCGTGGATTTCTCATGCGCCGACGATGTGGACAAGCTTTCGCAGAAGCTTGGCGAGACCGCGGTCAGCACCGGCTTGTGTGACAAAATGGACTTCTCGTTGAACGGAAACGACCTCAGAGCCGACATTACCGGTTGCTCCTTCTTCGACCTCACGAGCAGACTCAAGGAAGAGGGAATCCCGCCGTTCGGCTGTCCTTTCGCCGCCTTGACCATCGCGGTCGCGGAGCAAAATCTGGGCAAGAAAGCCAGGTTGAAGACGTTGGAGCCCGGGGGCGCGCCCGGCGACACCGTGATGGTCGTCGAGCTTAGGGACAAGTGAGGGGGAGTTTGATGGATTGAAGATCCGGGATCATGCACGGTAGGAACGTAATCTCCGGAGACATCCAGAGTGCCTGCCGGCAATACGACCGATGTCGAGCAGGTCGCAAAAGACGACCGAACCGATGACGGTTTCGAAATCTCGACTCATCTCTCCGAGTGGAGAACTACACAACATGTAAGGAGGAACAAAAATGGCTACTCTGAAACATCAACTGAGCGACTTTCTCAAAGTCGACGGAATCAATGCCGCGGTCCTCGTTGGCCGGGACGGATTCGTGATCGAAGGGATCAGCAACGACGGACGGGATGTGGAAACGGTAGGGGCCGTGATCTCAACCGGACTGGGCACCTCCGAAATGGTGGGAAAAGAACTGAATGTCGGCGGACTGACCCAGTCCATGGTGGAGTACGACAAGGGAATACTCCTCATGGGTACGATCGGGAAAGATGCATTGCTCTGCGTCGTATGCGATACCGGCGCAAACCTGGGCAATGCGCGTCTACAACTGAAAAAGCGTACCCCGGAGCTGGCAGCAGAGCTGTAACGGATGAAAACGGCAAGCTCGTCGGCCTCGGAACAAGAGCATTCGAGCTCCTGAACATCTTGTCGCTTCCGGCAGGGTGTGGCGCTGGACCCTCCTCGAATGCCGTGCTGACAACTCGGAAGAAGTCGCTCCGACCACTGGGAATGGAATCGAGCATTGGCCTGACCAATGCACCCACAAGGTGATTGTTGGAAGCTGTTCGATCTGTTTACTCCCGGCCTGAAGCACGTGTTCCTGCTGCGCCTGAGGTCCGTCGAGCGCACGATCCGGGGCCCGCGCCTGGTTTGACGGCTGAACGGCCATTTCCGAGGAACACCGGGCGTGTCATTCTTTGGGAGGATTGAATGGTGTTGAAGACCCGGCTGAGAGTGGACCATCTCGTGAGTATGGTCGAGTCGGGAGATGTTCGTCAGGTAAGGGAAGCCCTGGAAGCCTCATGTGATCCCGACATGACAGACCCCTTTGGCAGGACCGCCCTGATGGCAGCCTCAGGGTCCGGCCATACCGAGCTCGTCAGAATACTCATCGAAGCAGGGGCTGATCCCAATGTTCAGGATGAAGACGGTGACACGGCTCTGGGCCTGGCCTGCATGCGCGGGCTCGGGGACGTACTGCAGTCACTGATAGATGCAGGTGCGTGGATCGATGTCAGAGACAAACATGGTTTTACTCCTCTGATTCGTGCCTGCATGTCGGGCCATCAGGAACTGGTGGAACTGTTGCTGAACGCGGGGGCTGACTGCAACGCTTCCGACCGCAACGGCAGGACACCCCTGATCTGGGCTGCCTTGAGGGATTGCAGAGACGTGGTTGCGGTGCTCCTGAAAAGGGGGGCAGAGGTTGACCGCAGGGGGCTGAGAGACTGCACAGCCCTGATGGAAGCGGCGCTAAGAGGTCTGACTGGCACGGTGGAACTGCTCTTGCGCGCAAATCCGGAACGAGATTCGAGAGACACCGATGGGTTGACTGCGTTGGCGCTTGCCGCCAGAAAGCGCCATCCGGACACGGCAAAGCTCCTTGTGGCGCAGGGCGCGGACGTCAATGCGATGGACAGCTTCAGAAGGACGCCTCTCATGTGGGCATCGAGTGGCGGCATGACCGATTTGGTTGAAACCCTGCTGAATGCAGGAGCCGAC
>JARRRG010000649.1:0-2565 GCA_037380965.1 Deltaproteobacteria bacterium | reverse complement strand
CGGCGTTCCGTGGAAGAGGCCCTGGTGGGCAAAAGGGCCGTACTGGTCCCCGAGTTGAACATGAGCCAACTGCGGAGAGAGGTGCTGCGCGTGAACAACGGCCGGACCAGAGTTCTCGGACTGGACAAGATAGACGGGACAATGATTTCTCCGGACGAGATCATTGCCGGCCTGAGAGAGGCTAAGTAATGGCCATACCGAATTCTAGCGCCACGTACGAGTGGCTGCGGCACGAAAAAAAGTTCCCTCATGTATGGTGTCCCGGCTGCGGTTTGGGTATCGCGCTGGGCTCGTTGGTGCGGGCCTTGGCCGGAAGCGGGCTGAGCAAGAATGAAGTCGTGCTCGTCTCCGGAATCGGTTGCTCGGGCCGGATGCCGGTCTACGTTGATGTAGGGAGCGTGCACACCACCCACGGCCGGGCTCTCACCTTTGCCACTGGAATGAAGCTGTCAAAACCGGAATTGACCATTATAACGATTATGGGTGATGGGGACGCGATCGGAATCGGCGGCAACCATCTGATCCACGCGGCCCGCAGGAATCTCAGCATCACGGCCCTGATAATCAACAACCAGACCTACGGGATGACCGGCGGCCAACTGAGTCCGACGACACCCTTCGGAGCAAGAGCCTCAACCGCCCGGTACGGCCACATTGAGCCGAGTTTCGACATAAGTGCTCTTTGCGTGGCCGCGGGAGCCGCTTTCGTCGCGAGGGGAACGGTATATCATGTCAGGGAGCTCGATAAAATTCTCCTGCATGCCATTCCACGAGGTGGCTTCAGTGTGGTGGAGATTCTGTCACCGTGTCACACGAATTTCGGGAGGCAGAACCGGCTCGGCTCCCAGATCGATATGATGAGTGACCTGAAACATCGGGCCGTTCCTGTGGAGCGCTGGGAGAAGATGCCCCAGGAGAATCGTGAGGGACATTTTCCAATGGGGATTCTTGTGGAGAGAGATCTGCCTCGATACCTTGATTCCTACAGTGAGATGTGTGCTCGCGCCGCGCGTCTCCACCCGGAGGAGAACGCGTGAGCACCAAATCACTCTCTCCCCTTCCCGGATATCGTGTCGAGGTCCGCTTGGCGGGCTCAGGCGGGCAAGGGATCATATTGGCCGGCCTGGTCCTTGCTGAAGCGGTGGGCGTGTACGATGGTCGGGAGGTCGCGATGGTGCAATCGTACGGGCCTGAAGCACGGGGAGGAGCCAGTAAAGCCGAGGTGATCATCAGCGAATCCCCTATCGACTATCCCCTGTGCACGCGGGTCGACATGCTCCTCGCACTGACTCAGCAAGCATCTGACGCTTACTGTTGGGACCTGAAACCGGACGCATGGATTATCATTGACTCCGATCTCGTGTTGCATCCGCCGAGCAGCCGAGCCATCGCTCTGCCGTTCACCGCCATTGCCCGGGAAAAGCTGCATGGGGCCATGGCCGCGAACATCGTAGCCCTTGGAGCGATCTCGGAGATCGCGGGACTGGTGTCACGGCGTTCGCTCGAAAGAGCCCTCGTGGCCCGCGTACCATCAGGTTCGGAAGCGCTCAACAAGAAGGCGCTCAGCATGGGAATCAAGCTCGCCAGAAAGGACCGCGAGCGAAAAAAGATCGCGGAGCCGAGCGAGGTCAGCCCCGAGGATATGTGAGTGCACCGGAATGACGGGTTTGAGTCAGTGAAAGCATTTGAACCGTAAACCTTGGGTCTTCCCCATCCCCTGCTCGTTAGCTTACTTCGTCCCACGATACGGTGCGCCCCTGAGGAATGTGGGTGACATGTGGAATCGGCCTTTGACGATTTGTCCGTCACCCTCTCAATGTGGCTGTTTATCACCATGAAACCGATTTCGCTGCACATTGTAAATCGTTTCGACAGGGTGCGGCAGCTCCCCGGAAAAATATTTGTTTCAATTTTCACTATGATGTCGACGGCGTTCCGGGGCAAAGCTCACGTCACCACGTTTGAGGTGCTCCGGCATGTTCCCCCTGCTCTCAGCGTTTTTTGCGCCCATCTCACATTTCTTCGGCACATTTTCGAACCGATTACGAATTACGTATAGTAAAGGCGAGAGATGACGGACGTGCAGGCAGGTGGCTGGTGCTCTAACATTAGGAAGGTTTCAATCATTGCCCGTCGCGTGGTGATCGGGTGAGTCCTTGAGGCAACGGACTGCTTCGCGGTCGAGGACCCCTGCGCCGAGGCTTACTCTGAGTTTCCCCTATACCGGGAAAAATATCCGCTCCCCTTTTGAATCGTGGGCTTGCTCCAGAGACAGGTGGAGTTTTGTCTGGAGAGTTCACCGCCTTCGACCCGCTTGTTTTACGCATGGCCTGCGGCAGCTTCAAGTCTCGAACTCATTTCTTGCACGAGCAATATGCCAGTTCTCGAAAAGATGGTCGGACTGAAAACTAAGGTGCGCAGTGCCAGGGTCGACGCCTGGGCAGAAAGATCAGGCAGGCGCTTGTGGCTGAATGCTTCCGTGGGTTCGCCTCGGTTGACCTGACGGGCAGCCGGTTCGACTTTGATCCAGTCGGATGTAGAGAGGATACTCATCTACCCTCCAAC
>JARRRG010000648.1:0-4826 GCA_037380965.1 Deltaproteobacteria bacterium | reverse complement strand
AGCACCACCTCGCGGTAAAGTTCCTGGATCTGTGAGCGGAGGAGAACGAGAACCTCCCGGCCCCTGCCGGTCAGGTAATATTCTTTTCGTGCACGGGGTCCGCCATGGGGATCGATCGTGCACGAGAGCCAACCGCGCTCCTCTAACCTCGCGAGCAACGGGTAGATAGTTCCCGGACTCACCTCATAGCCGTGGCGACGGAGCTCTTGCATCATCCACTGGCCGACCACCGGGCCCTGGGCTGCGTGGTAGAGGATGTGGGCCTTCCAAAAGCCGAGCAGTATCTCTCGCTGGAGGGCTTTCGTGTCATCCGCGTTCATGCGGGCTCCTTTACGAAAACCGTAGTCGGTTTTCGTAAAACTGTCAAGCACAAAATCTGCATCTCAGGACCGAGGCCCGCCACCTCGCCTCATTCAGAAAATCGTTGCAACCGGAAGCCTGATGTCCGGATCCGCCTGTTTAAGCAATTCTCCGGGCCCAGCTCCAGCTAGAGCCCATCAGAAATTCCAGTGCCAAAAGAGAACGGGGAGACTGTCGTCCGAAAGAGGACGCGCGTTTCCGATGCCGGTGATGTGGCCTTCGAAGCCGAATCAGTGGGGAGGGATCCTATGAGCGGCAGGAGGTATGGTGGCCCACGTGGTGGGCTTGGGGTTTTGGATTCCGTCTATGATCCGGACGGGTCCGGAGAAGACCATGTACGGTAGGTAGAGGAGGCTCGCACAGAGAGAATTCTCCTGGTTGATCAGACTGGACCAATAGGCCGAGTCCGAAACCTGCTGGCAGCTTCCCTCGGAGATCGCAAGAAGCGAAAAGGCCATAATACACAATCCCACGACGAAGAGTTTTCTGGCCATGGCATCCTCTAGGAAAATTTTGATGTACCATGCCACAGCAGGCGATCGATGTCAAGCTCAGACGGCGGCCTCAGAGGGGAGCCTTTGTTTTCCATTGGGTTGCGTGCTTGTGTTGCGCCTCATGCCGCTTCCACAGTTCTCCAATCACCGCGAAAGGAGTTTCTCCGAACTTTTGGCGATGGCTTTTGGCGAGTATCTTGTGGACCTCGGTGTACACGTAGTGGGGGTTCTTTTCGAGCAGAAATGCCTCAAAGATGGCATCCCGAGGCATAGGGCTCAGGATGGTCTGCGCTGCCTCGAGGGTTATCGAGTCGCGTGGAAGCGGTCGCCCTCGCTCGTCATAATGGAGGAAATCACCATCCAGTGGCAGTTGAAGACCGGAAAGGTCGCGAATACGGATCTGTTCCATCATGTTCCTGCTCGAGAATGGGCCGTAGTGGTAGTCCATGCCGACGAAGAAGAGCCAGGACAGATCTCCGGGAGCCGCGTAGTACGCGGCATACTGTACAAACATGGGCGCGAGTGCCGCTACACCGACATCCACGCCACCCTTGACGGTGTATAGATAGTCGGTGAGCTCCTTGTCGGTGAAACACTCGCCCCGGTCCTTCATTACCTGACGCGCTCTATTGAAATTGAGCTGCATGGAGCCCTTGGTTCTCACGACGGTCGACAGCTTTTCGATGCCCGCGTAGATTCTCTCTCTCAAGAATCGGGGCAAGTTCGCCGCGTCCCGTCTCAGGTCTGCGGCGATGTTCCCGGCCTGGAGCTCGACGTCCCGTTCAGTTCGACACGCAAGCAGCCTGGGATAGTACCGATCCTTGTAATGGGAGTAGAGCAGGGGAAGGGGAGGCACCGAAGAGAGGGGTCCCATCTTCTGGAAAAGTTCCTGCTCCGCCCGCGCAAGGAGGCTCGCCATATCCTCTCCTCCCGAAGGGTCAACCGCCAGGGGATCTTCTCGAAACCCTGACTCGATTGAAATGACGCATGCGACGAGCCCAAGAATCTCTTTACAGAGGGGGAGGCCATTGGTCTCCACGGCGGAGATCATGGCCTCAATCCATTCAGCCTTCTTCCCGACGGGGCAATTCCACGGTGGAGTGGAGAGGAATTCGGATAGCCAGCCGGCCGCGGCGTCGCGATCCAGCA
Organism: Deltaproteobacteria bacterium; assembly: GCA_037380965.1. Lineage (GTDB taxonomy): Bacteria > Desulfobacterota > Desulfomonilia > Desulfomonilales > Desulfomonilaceae > JARRRG01. The sequence goes on along the minus strand of JARRRG010000648.1, from coordinate 2,823 downwards.
GGTGAACCACGTCAATCATGAGGCGCGGCTCTTCGTTGACAGCCCCCTGAAGTGTTTCGATCGCGAGCTCCTTCCTGGCAAGCAGACTGCCGGGTCCGGCATCGGGAATAGGGCTGGATTGGGGTATCGGCAGGGGCTTGTCTCGAGGCCGGGGAGCCTGGTTGGTCTCCGGCGGTGCAGCGTCACCGGGTGGGGAGGGCTGCGATCCGGCCTGGTCAGGAATGATTCGCAGATCTGACGGGAAAGCCAGGTTGCCGCCGATGACGCAGATCCCGATCAAACACAGTGCCAGGGAGCCAAACCTGCCAAGGGTCCGGCCAATGCCATGGTACACGGGATGTCGGGCGTGAGTGATCATTCTTGTCACCCTCATAAAGCTGAGAGTCTCAAATGTCAATGAGGGGACCGACAAGGAGACTCTTCAGTGCCGCACGCGATGAATTATGTTACCGGAGGAACCAGAGAGCTCGTATTCCATCGCCTTCGGACAAGCGTCTGTTGCGGCTTCGAGGTGAGGAATCTCACCGCCAGAACGATGGCGCCGGCCTGAGCGACAATCTTGTTCGCTTCGGCCGGCGGCTCTCAATTACGAGGACGAATTTCTTTTGAACAGGAATCGCGTTGTTGCCGGCTCACGTCCTTACGCGGCACTCAGTCCTTCCTCCAGCAACAGCGGTGAAAGCTCTCCTCTGAGCTTGGAGAGGGCCCTTTTTTCGAGTTGGCGGACGCGTTCCCGGCTTGTTCCGAAATGGTCGCCAAGCTTCTGGAGGGTCCAGGGCGAATCCTCGAGGAATCTCTTGTTTATGATCAATCGTTCCCGAGGGTCGAGCTTTTGCAACGCCTTCTTGGTCATTCCGGAAAGGGTGCTTTCCCGTTCCTGCTCGATAAGTTGGTCCTCCTGGTTAGCCCCTTGATCCGTGAGCAGGTCGAGCCCTGCAATATCTCCGTCTTCGCCGATCGTTTCGTTCAGGGACCACTCTCGGGCCTTGACCCGAGCCTCCATCTCAATGACCTCGTCCTCTTTCACTTTCAATTCTTCAGCCAGGTTTCTGATTCGGGCTTCTCTCTCTTCCTGATCGAAGTGTTCTCCGATGTCTCCGATACGGAAGAAGAGCTTCCTTTGAGCCTGGGTTGTGCCCAACTTTACGAGGTTCCACGTTTTCAGGATATAATTCTTGATGTATGCTTTGATCCACCATACCGCGAAAGAGACCAGGCGGAACCCTTTGTACGGATCGAATCTCTTCACCGCCTTCATCAGGCCTATGGTGCCTTCCTGGATCAGGTCCTGGATGGGCATCTTGTAGTGCCGGTACTGAAAGGCGACCTTCACGACGAACGGGAGATGCGAGACCACCAGCTCTTGCGCAGCCTCCCGATCCTCTGTCTCCTTGTATCTCACTGCAAGCTCATATTCCCGTTCAGGCTTGAATGCCCCTCTCCCTAATATGTGTGTATATTTCTGCAATCCAGAGCTTGGATTGATTTCGCGCACCAACCCCTTTGGGGGTACCCTTCTCTTTGGGTAATCATTCCATTAGCAATTGTCAACCCAAAGCGAAAATTGTTCCCCTCAATGAGTATTTTCGCGGGTCCCGCGGTACTTTTTTTGAACCCGGGACCCAATTTGGCTCTTTGCTCGAATCATCCCTCCGAAATGGGAATTTTGCGTGGAACCGCTTTCTCGGCCTTGGGCAGCGTCAGTTTGAGCACGCCGTCCGAGAGGGTTGCCGATATTCGGCGCTGGTCCACCGTATCGGTCAGGCAGAAATTACGGTAGTAGTTGCCAAGCCGATACTCCGTAAGCAGCCCTTCACCTTCCAATTCTTCGGTGCCGATTTTTCCAATGATGGACAGGGTGTTGTCCTCAAGGTCGATGTCTAGACCGTCCACGTCGACACCCGGCATATCCGCAAGGAGCACGAGCTCTTTTTCTGTCTCATAAATGTCTACGGCCGGGGTAAAATAGAGCCCTTCATGGGTGAGCTCCCCTTTCTCATGGGTGAGCTCCTTCTTTTCCGATGCTTGGATTTCTTGGTCAGCCATGACGGTCACCTCCTTCCGAACTGCCGTCATCCCGCTTCTACGGTGATTTGCTTGGGCAGCGCCTCTTTCTCTTTGGAAAGTGTTACGACGAGCACCCCATTTTTGTAGGTCGCGTTCACCTTGTCAGGATCGACCTTTCCCGGCAAAGTCAGGCTTCGCTGGAACGCGCCGGTTGCACGTTCCCGTCGATGGTAGCTCGCTTCGTCGTCAACGTCCTGCGGTTTTCTCTCCCCCTTGAGCGTGAGCGTCTCGCCTTCGATCTTTATTTCCAGGTCTTCCGTCTTCATACCCGGAATCTCGGCGGTCACCACAAACGCGTCTCTCGTATCCGTCACATTCAGGAGAGGGAAAAGTCTGGCCTCGCCCATGAAGGGCCTCAGCCACGGTCTCTGACCTGAAGAGTAGAGGTCAAAGAGGCTACCCATCTCCCGTCGGAGTCGCTCGAACTGCTCTTGCAGCGGGTCCCTCCCACTTGTCCATCTGAACATGGCTCTCCCTCCTTCTCTCCTTGGAGTTCCTCTAACCGTCCGTAAACACGATATCTGGGTGTCTTTTCATTTGGTCACGATACCTGTCCGCTATGCGCACTCGATCGGAGAGTCATATCGACCCCCCGAATCGTGGCCGTAATGCCTTCTGGATGCTCTCTTTGCAAGGCCCACGTCCACATTCCTAATCGGTCTTTACTTATGCATGATTCCTACGTTGTCAAGGTATAGACACGCGCAGAAGGCAAAACCAGTCCAAGGGAATAACCCGATCATTCACCTGCGAAGA
>JARRRG010000647.1:0-2578 GCA_037380965.1 Deltaproteobacteria bacterium | reverse complement strand
GAATAACGGGTTTGCCCGCCATCATGTAGTCAAGGAGCTTGTTTGCTCCTATACCTAATTGATACAGGGGTTCCTTTCTCCACCCGATGTACAACGCATCCATCGAGTCCAGCAAACACGGAATCGCCTGCCGGGGCACAGAGGGCAGGAACACAACATGCTTCAATCCGGCCTCGGATGCTTTTGATTGAAGATTCGCCTGTTCCGGACCTTGCCCCACCAGAACCAGGGCAACCGGCTCACCAGCCACGAGAGATGCGGCATCAATGAAGGTATCCAGAGCATTGGACAAACCCTGGGAGCCCGCGTAACCGATTATGAAACGCCCTTCGCTGCGCAGCCTGGACAACTCTCTGCGGTGCTGAAGAGGCAAAATCACCTTATTCTGGCGCCACTCATCGGGATCGATACCGTTGGGAATGAAAACAAACTTCTCTCGATCCATTCCTCGGGACTGCATGTACGAGTCCGCCTTCTTGAGCACGGATACGACAATGTCGGAATGCCGGTACGCGAAGTCCTCGGCCATCTGAAGGGTGAAGACGTACGGATGCCAGCGAGGCATCTCTCCGAGGAGGACCGGGGTCAGGGGCCAGAGATCTCGAACGTCGAAGACCAGCTTTGCTCCGTATCTTCTCGCAATTCGATACGCGGGAAGGATGTCCAGACAGTACGTGGACGAAGCTATTACCAATTCGGGCTTCCCGGTTTCTATGAGCTTGTGGGTGTGGGCTGAGAGCTGCATGAGGAATGTCACCATATTCAGAACTCGTCTGACTCCGTTTCCATTGTATTGGGGCGTCTTCAGCCAGACGTATCGTATGCCGTCGATGTGTTGTTCCTGAACGTTGCTCTCCATAGGCATGGTCTGAGTTCGGTAGTGACAATATGAGGCGGCCGCGATGGTGACCTGGTGTCCGGCCCGGACCCATTCCCTCGCCAAATAGTACGGCCGGTACTCCATGCCGTGAGCACTTGAGCCCGCATAGTGATTGATGAGCAGGATATTCATTGTGTACTCTCCCGGTGGAATGGGGACGAAAGCGTCGAACCGTCAGGGTACCGGCTCCTCGACCGTGGGCACGTTCGGAATGGGATCGAGAAACACCTCTCCGGCGTGAGTGATCCCTGTTGAGGTCGGCTCAATTTGATCCGGTCTCATGTGAAGAGCGCGTCTTTGTGCGCTCCGAGTCAGTCGCGGTAGTACTCCTCTATTTTTGAGACCACGTATTCCTTTTGGCTTTGGGTCAATTCCGCGTAAATGGGCAAGGCCAAAGCGCTTTCACAAGCCATTTCGGTGACCGGGAAATCGCCCTTCTTATAACCTCGATCGATGAGGCATTCCTGAAGATGCATGGGACTCGGATAATAGATTTCTGTGCCCACTCCGTTGGCCTTCAAGAATTCCTTCAGTCCGTCCCGTTCCTTTGCCCGAATGACATACTGGTTAAAGACATGGGTTTGTTGAACGGTGGTCGGAGTCACCACCTTGGCGGGCGACAGTCCGGCTTCGTGCAGGCGCCTGGTGTAGAAGGCCGCGTTGGCCCGCCGCTTCTCGGACCAGGCGTCCAGATGTTTCAGTTTGACCCGCAGGATCGCCGCCTGGATGGCATCCAGTCGAAAATTGCCCCCCACCATCCGATGATAGTACTTGGGCTTTGCTCCCTGGTTTCTGACGATCCGCATTCGATCCGCAAGAGACTCGTCACTCGTGGTCACCATTCCCCCATCGCCGAAAGCCCCGAGATTCTTGGATGGAAAGAATGAGAAACATCCAAGGGTCCCGAGATTTCCCGCACATCTGCCCTTGTACCGGGCTCCTATGGCCTGAGCGGCGTCTTCTATGATCGGGATCCCTTTCTCCTGCGCGATCGCCGTGATGGGGTCCATGTCCGCACACTGTCCGAAAAGGTGAACGGGGATGATCGCCTTTGTCTTCGGAGTGATGCGATGCCGTACCTTCGTCGGGTCGATATTAAAGGTTCCCGGCTCGATGTCCGCGAAGACCGGTGTCGCCCCGACCCTCAGAATTGCACCCACGGTGGCAAAGAAGGTAAACGGCGTGGTAATTACCTCATCACCGGGAGATACGCCGAGCGCCATAAGGGACACGAGCAAGGCGTCGGTGCCCGAGGACACGCCAACGGCAAATTTGGAGCCGCAATACTCCGCGATTTCCTTTTCCAGGGCTTCGACTTCCGGTCCGAGTATGAAACGTTGATTCTCCACCACGCGGTCGATTGACTGGCTCACCTCATTTTTTATTGTCTGGTACTGGCTCTTCAGATCGAGAAGCGGAACTTCTTTCACTGCAGTCTCTCCCGAGAGTGGCGCGATCCGATCCTCGGCCGTCATTTCGTACTGTTTCCCGCATGACGAACATTTGAGGACGGCATCCCCATTGTATGATTTCGGTAGCCGCACGCCACAGCGGCACATCCAACCGGCCCTTCTCGCCGGATTTCCTACCATAAGCGCGTAATCGGCCACGTCATTGCATACCACCGCTCCCGCGCCGATGAACGCATACCTCCCGACGGTATTTCCGCAAACGATGGTCGCGTTGGCGCCGATGGTC
>JARRRG010000646.1:0-2588 GCA_037380965.1 Deltaproteobacteria bacterium | reverse complement strand
CGGCAACCGTATTGCTCAAGTCTACGTGTCTGTTCAGGGCGCCTCATCTCCTCTCCGAAGCGCAGCCGGGCCGGCTCGAATCATGTACTCTTCAGGGGCAATCCCGAAAAAGTCCGCCGCGGATCGATAAAACACGAGATTGATCCTGCGGCGAATACAGATATCGTCCCGCTTCCCCTTGCCATAGGATTCAATGCCGCACATGCTCGTCTCTTGCCTCTCCCGGTTGCGAGGCATGCCGGGAGCAGGGTCACGATAATGCGTTCTCTCTCGTGACGTCTCCAAGCCGATCAACAGGGGAGCTCGCGGGGCATGGGTGGGAATGGGAATTTTATGGGTAAAATGCATACCCATTCATTACAGGTTTTTTGTGCGTTGACACCTGAAAGAAAGCTGGGATTATGAGAATTATGGGGATGTGCGCGAAATATGATCGAGTTGAGAAACGCTGACAGTTGAAGGCAGGAGCTGCCCCAGAGGGGACGGTAGGATAGTCAATAAAAGTAAAAGTTGCCAGTTTTATCAGCCCTTGGGCAAGCCCAGAGAAATCGAATTGCCCGGGCTGGGTTTCGTTACCGTTGACGGAGAATGCCGCCGAAACCCGCCTTCCGTATTCAAAGAACAAACTCCACGCGGCTCCATATTTTTTACGGTTTTCCCCCTTATCAGCAAGGATCAATGGTGCGGTAAGGGCAACTGGAATGAGGCCGAACGAGAGCCTTCTTTGGATAGGTGGGCCCGCGCGGAGCACTAAGCTTGCCGGGGAAGAGCGGATCGCTCTGCTGCCCTGTGGCGTGCGTTCTGTGTACCGGGGAGCAGACAATCACCGGCCCGGGCGGGCTCTCCCGGAGAGGGGCTCACCATGATTGAGAGCGAGTGCCCGGGTACTCGCTTCACAAATCTTTCAGGACCACCGCAAGCGCCGGGAACAATATTGCAGCTCCCGGAAGCCGTTGCCATCGCCCTGCGTACTCTCATGACCGGTAGCGGACCTCGAGACCTCATTCCGATCTCCGGCCATGGGGAGCAACGCCGGGTACGAGGCTGATCATCTCACATGGACGCTCCTATGCTGTGGATGCTCATTGTCCGATTGTCACGACTTGAGCGACGACCGTGAGGTCCCGGGAAGGACTCAGAGAATGGAAGCTAGACGGCAAATCAGAGGAAGCGATTTCATAGGCGATATTCGAGCAGGAATGGCCGTTTTGCAGTTGATGCAAAAATACAGGATTTCTCCGGGAGGCCTTCGAAGAATTTTCAGAAAGATCTTGGAAGCGGAAGCTATGTGCAAAGGAGAGTTCGCGGGTCGCAAAAATCTCTATGAGGGCGCTGCCGGTCTCAAGTATCTTCGACGAACACCCCGAAAGCTCGTAAATGATCCGGTCTGGCTGTACGATGGTGGTGATCCGTTCAAGGAAGGCCGCTTGCTTGACGTTTCGGATACGGGTGTATGCGTCGAAGGAATCAAGACCCGCATGGGCGAGCTAAAATCTTTCATAGCAAGAATACAACCCAGTGGCAGAAACTCGAGTTTCGTCTTCGAAGGCAGGTGCCGCTGGGTTCGCAAAGAAAGGCAACCCACGGAGAAATTTGTGGCCGGTTTCGAGATAACCAGTATTTCGCCCATAGAGCAGAAGGTATTCCAAAAACTACTGGAAAAGGCAGGCAATAATTGAAACAAGCTCGGTTATTCTGACCTGTCCGAAGTCCGCGTTGCAACACGTACCATCCCTTTCAAACAAGCCTCTCGGGTTCTCTCCTTCCGTAGTTAACGCATGTTCCATGCACCTTTGGCACGATGTTCGGAGCCGGGGGCGCCTCTCCCGCGTGAGGTCCGTACTTGAGCTCCCCGATCCTGGAATTTCGGCTCATGAGCGTCACGTCCCGACCACTCGACTCGTACACTCCTTCCCCCTGCGCTGGTCCTCTCTCCTTCGACATTCCCGCGGCGGATCAGGATCGGACCTTGACCACGGCTCCGCAATGGATTTCCACGGGTCTTCCTTCAGCTTCGTGGGTCAGTCCGTTTCGGCCGATGTCCGACCTCCCGCGCGATACCGTGCTCCAGACTGCCATTGCTGAATCAGGGTACTTCGGGCTCGTGGTCCTGGCAAAAGGGAAGCTCGCCCACGACCGGTTTGCCGCAGACTTTGCAAAGGCCCCTGCGTACGGGATCATCAATCGTGCCACACGCGTCGGACTGAGGGCCTCCCTGATTTCCTTCCGCACGTCCTTGCTCTTTTTGGTTCTGACCGTCCATGAGTAATCCTCCTTGCTTTCCCCGCTCAATGAACGATTATATGCTAGGCGAACCGTACCTGCTCGCTCACACGTTCTCCGCCAAACGACCTTGCCCGCCACCAGGGCGGACTTCACAAAGGCTTTCGCGTACTATAATCATCCGCGGGGGATGAAAGAAATGACGCGCTCGAACGAGTGTTCCATGAGAGGAGCCCGCGAGGATTTTGGTCCGAGACTGTTGTGTTGGCTCTGACGCTTTGGAAGACGCGCGATATGCACATGTTCTGGAGCGGCTGAGTGTTGGAGGAAAGGGTGCTTGTCATATGACAGCAACTTCTGTGGTG
>JARRRG010000645.1:0-6770 GCA_037380965.1 Deltaproteobacteria bacterium | reverse complement strand
CGGGTGTAGAGTTTGTATATGGTCATTTGGGAACATTTGACGAGCGGGGGGTCTGTGAATTGTATGACAAGCCTTCCATACGGAACCATGGCCCCTCAAATGGGACGCCTGAGGATGGGATTAGGTGGAAGCGGGGCAGGTGTATGAAGAAAGGATTCACGTCCAGGTTACAGGTCAAAAGGATCATTCCTTATGCCCAGCCTCAGCGCCTCTTGGCGCTCCGTCTCCTCTGGCTCAATTAGGTGGCACAGTATCCATTGCAACCATTAATCTGATCCTCATATACCTTCAGGCAAGGCAAGAACCTCTCTGGGACCTCTATTAGGTCAAACCCCAGCCCTTACAGACGACTTGAAGTCCGTATATGCCTTAAGGTTCAACCGGAAATTGTTCCTGCATGAGAGATTGCCCACCAAGTTGATCAACGGCTTGCGCCCTTGCCACAAGTTGCTCCAGACCCTGCGCAGAATGCGCGGCATGGAATAGAAATCCCGGTCGCAGGAGATCATCTCTTCGATGATGCCGTCCAGAGACAAATGCTTATCCCGGGCCACCGGGAAAGTTAGCGTGTAATATTTCCAGTCCTCTGGGAATCTATCGAGGGCGATGCGGCCCTCTAATTTCATCTGGGCCCACAGGCGAGTGCCGGGTAAGGGAGTCAGAAACAGTACGTTGAGACTGTCCATGCCGTACTGGTTGGCCACGCCGGAGATACGTCTGCCGATGCCCGGTTCGTCTATATCCAAACCGATGATAAAGGAACCCACGACCAGTATGCCGTGCCGCTGTATGCGCCGCACGGAGGCGCGGAAGTCCCGGCCTTTCAGAAGGTTGAATTTCTTGCCGAGCTCCACGAGCCCTTCCCGTGTGGGGGATTCAAAGCCGATGAAGACGCCGCTGCACCCGGCCTTCGCTGCCAACGACAGGAGTTCCTCGTCATCAGCGAAGTTAATGGAGGCTTGGGCAACCCATTGCTTTTGCAGGTTCGCCTGTGCCATGGCGCGGAACAGGTCCTTGGCGCGGGCGATGTGTTCCTGGCGCGTGCCGATGAGGTTGTCGTCCACCACCAGAATACGTTTCTCAGGGACCGACTGCAATTCCTGCACGACATCCCGGATGGGTCGCTGCCGGTAGTGGGCCCCGTTGAAGGCCGTTACGCTACAAAAGCTGCAGTTCAATGGGCAGCCGCGCGTGGTCTGAATGGCGCCACAGGCATATCCTCCGGCCAGCAAATCATGACGGGCGAACCGGACATCCTTTATCTCGGCGAGCCCTCCGTCATACCGGCTCTTCAGCATGCCATGCCCGGCGTCCTCCAGGACCTGCTGCCAGATGCTCTCGGCTTCCCCAGTGACGACCGAGTCTACCCGCTCCGTGACCTCATCCAGGCACATGGTTGCGTGAATGCCACCCATGACGACGGGCACGCCCAGACGCCGGAAGTGAGAGGCCACTTCATAGGCGCGGTTCGCCTGAGAGGTGAAAGCGGTAATGCCCACCAAGTCCGGCCGAGGCATAGCAGGGTAGTCCGGCGCACCGAGGTTTTCGTCCACGATCGAGATTTCCCACTCCGGCGGGGTCAGGCCCGCGAGAACCATAAGACTGAGCGGTTTCCAGACGCGGTAGCGGTTCCAGTGGCTCTCCTTGACTTTGACCATGCTGACAAGCGGGTTGGAGGGGTTGATCAAACATCAAACATAGTCGCATGGCGTGCATTCACTCATGGATAGGATTTGCCTTTTCTCGTGCTTTTCCTTAACTGGTTTCATTGATAATATCTCCTTGAATTATGTTGTGATATTTCTGCTTACGATGACGTTGCGACCAATGAGTTGGATAAGGTCACCGGCCCCGGCCAGTGCCTGACCGTTTTTCCCCATATGAACCGGAATTATGCGGCAGTCTTGCCATCTTGGGGTCTTCGGGACGCTAACGGGGAGAAGGATGGTTCTCCTGGCCCCCGCAAAGGTCGCAGTATAAGGTCCCGCAAGGCCCGCTGAGTACAAAATCGGCGACGGATGGCTGAAAAAAGCCCCCCCTTATTATCCTACAAATTAGCGTACTTCACCGCATGCTCCCCGGTCAAGAATGATCTTGCATGCGGCCCCTTACCCGCATATAGTCTGATAGTATCAGGCCAGCCGACGCCAATGAACATTCCGCCTCCAACCATCATGAGTCACCCCTGTTCCGACCTTGATCAGCCGCTTGATGAGCTGGTCGGTTGACCGTTTGACTTCTTCGCCCATGAGGTAGAAGTGCCGGAGGATGTGTCTCTTGCAGAACGCCAGATTGCAGGCTGCCGCGATCATGAGTGACCAGCTTTGTCTGGCGGTGGATCAATGGTAATTGGTCTCAGTTGGAAACACCCCGGATTATCCGGGGGGTTCCGCCCTCGGTGGGGCAAGCTCAACAAAATGGAGGTTAGAACTGCAAAATCCCTGATGTTTTAAGGAGTTCACGTCTCTGCTTCTCTCTTTCGCTACTTCTCACCCCGCCCAAACAAAGTCGGGGATCCGCGGCTTTTTCCAGATTTCAAAGAATTGCCGGTTTATGACGGCCCTCTGCATTGAACCAGGGAGCCCTTGGGAAAAAGGTTACTATGAAAGTTTCAACGGTAAACTCAGAGAGGAATTGTTGGATCGAGAGATCTTTTACACCCACAGGGAAGCGCAGGTACTCATCGAACGGTGGCGAATGAAATACAATACCTTCAGGGCTTAGCTCATTGAACTATCGCCCCCCTACTCCTGAGGCCATACTCACAACGTGGATCGTCCGCTCTGACCCGGGACGTCCCCTCCCTCTTCCAGGAGGAAAAGATACTTTACCTCTAACTTAACATGTGGCACATAATTCGGGGGCAGGCCACACCCCCTTTCTTGTTGATTTCTCTACGGGAAGAATCCAAAGAAGAGAAGAGATGAAACCCACGCGCTGACGATACGGTCCCTATCCCCTTATGGTTTCAATTGCAACTTCGGCCGCTCGCCTACCAGAAGCCATGGACCACTGGAAAGAGTCTACGCTCCTATAAGCTCCACATACGAGGAGCTGGGAAGTTTTCTCGATCGGCTCCCACGGGCTTCTCGTGACAGGAGGCTCGTGTTTCGGGAGTGAGTAGATTATCCGATTGGTGCGCAGGTGTCTCCATGTGTCAACGTGGGACCCGAACCAGGATCTCATTTGATTGCGAATCGCATGTTCGAGTTCTTCATCAGTTTGAGACGGATTGCCTATCACATTGACGGCGATAAGGGCTTGACCTTCAGGCGCGTACGAGCGTGCAACATTGCTCGGAGCGTACATCGTGTTCACGGGCCCGGTCGATTCGCCGTTCATGATGACGATTGGCCCCGGATGGGGAGGATCTTTGGCTGAAAAGTGGATGTTGGTCGAGCTTCTGAACCCAGGTTGTGTTTCATCACCGAGCAGCCTGGCTGCTTCCGTTTCCTCTGTAGCCAATATGATTACTTGTCCCGAAATATCTTCTCCCGACTCAAGCCGGATCTTGCCCGGACGCAACGACTGTACACGAGAATTAAGTTCGAGCGCTGAATCAGGAAGTCTTGTGGCAAGTTGCTCTGCTATCGCCCCGATTCCTTTTGAGGGAAGAGCGGTTTCGCCTGTGGAGAACATCCGAAATCCAAATTCGAACATTCGGCTTGATACGTTGAGATCCCAGTCAAAGTAGATTCCACCCAGGAATGGCCGGTAAAATCGATCAATCATCTCCTCGGAGAAACCACTGCGCCTCAGGTACTCGAGTGTGGTCGTCTCCGGTCTACTGAAAAGCTCCTCCACGGTACCCGCCAAGACCTTTCTGCGGAGCCTACCAATACGGACTTTGTCCAACACCGTGCCTACTGGCGAGAAGAGGGATTTCAGTCCATCCCAGGGCCACCGAAACGGGTCGGCTATCCTGTGAAATCGCCCCCCGAACCAAACGAGAGCACCTGGATAGAAGGGATGGAGGTCCAAAGCGTCGTAATCGAGCTGCCGCTGAGCTTCCGGATATGCTGTGAGGAGGACCTGATTTCCACGATCAAGCTGGAAACCGTCTACGATATCGGTGCGAACGCGACCACCAATGGCATTAGATGCCTCCAATACAAGGAACGAGACTCCCCCCTCCCTGAGGCGCTTTGCGCACGTCAATCCCGCGAGGCCGGCTCCCACAACCAGAACATCGTACATTGGCATGGTATGTTGTCCCTAGCCCTTGCAAAGGGAATCTTTGCGTTCAGCTGGTGCCGAAATACTTTATTTTAGGTGACGCAGGAAATGGCGGAGGCCAACCGATCCTCACTTGCCTCACGACATGTACCACTTTTAAGTTGGGATTGCAGATTTTCACTCCTGACGAGACACCTGATTCCCCTGTATCTTTGGTATGATGCATGCGGTGTGCAGAAGCATCGCTGGCCCCAGATCTATCCAGTCAATTTTCTTGACGGCCGGCAGCGCGATCTGTACGCTTGCCTTCAGCAGAAGATCTGTGGATTGTCTGGCAATCTCTTTAATTCCTGGAGCCACGGCAGGTTGTGCTATGAAGGTTCGAGAAAAGGTCAGGGGACAACGACCGGCTGAGATTAAGGCATTGCGCAAGGAGCTTGACGAGGCTAAGAAACGAGAAACGCAGCTCGTGGAGGCCATGCAGAATCTCGAAGCTGCCTTTGAGAACCAAGGCCGTGATCTGGGAGAGCGGATCAAGGAGTTGGAATGCCTTTTCAACATCTCGAAGCTCGCCCAAAGGTTCGACATGTCCCTGGAGCAAGTTCTTCAAGATGCGGTGGACCAGATTCCTCCGGCATGGCAACATCCTGAGAAAACCATGGCCAGACTCATTCTGGAAAACCAGGAGGTTACCTCCGAGGACTTTCGAGAAAGCGCGTGGAATCAGGTCGTGGACATAGAGGTGCGTGGCAAACGGATTGGACGGTTGGAGGTACATTACCTGGAAGAAGGCTATAAAGTACATTCGAGCCCTTTTCTTGCCGAGGAACGTGATCTTCTTACTGCTGTTGCAGAAATTATCTCCGTGATAGTGGACCGAAGACGATCGGAGGTGTCAACCCGGGAAAGCGACGAACGGTTTCGCGCTATTTTCGAGGATGCGAGAGACTCCATCTACATTAAGGATCTCGACCAAAGATATGTGAAAATTAATCCCGCCATGGAAGAACTTCTGGGAATTCCGGCTTCCAAGGTCATCGGGCACATGGAAGGAGAAGTCTTCGGCGAAGAGACTGGGCGGCAGAGTCGGTCGTTTGATCGGCGTGTGCTAGCAGGAGAATTTGTCGAATTCATTCAGACGAGACCTGTGAAAGGGATCCCACTGACGTTTCACGACAAGCGAGTTCCCCTCAGGGATAATTCAGGTCGCGTATCTGGAATCTTTGGTATCGCTCGCAACATCACAGAACTGACTAAGGGCCCCTCGCAGCCTTCTGTAAAGCTCTCGCCGGACAGGTATCGATCTAAGGCCATGCGGGAATGCCTTAAACAGGCCAGAATTGGGGCTGCGACGAATTCGATCATACTCTTATTGGGAGAAACCGGCAGCGGAAAGGATTACCTTGCCCGATGGATTCACGATCAGTCGAAACGAGCAGCAGGTCCCTATTTTGCTCTCAACTGCGCAGCCTTGCCTCATGAACTTGCCGAGTCGGAGCTCTTTGGCCACGAGCCAGGGGCATTTACCGGTGCACGAGCCGGCAAGAAAGGGCTGCTGGAGTTGGCGGAGGGCGGGACGTTGCTCCTCAATGAGATCGGCGAGCTTCCTTTGTCAATACAGTCGAAGCTTCTCAGTTTCCTCGACACCAGATCGTTTCTCCGGGTTGGTGGGGACAAAGGGATCAAAGTTGATGCCAGGCTCATCGCGGCAACACATCGGGACCTTGCGCAGGAGATTGCCGAGGGAAGTTTTCTTGAGCCTCTTTTCTATCGGTTGAACGTCTTTCCAATACAGGTTCCGCCGCTGCGAGACAGACTTGAGGATATTCCCGTCCTCATCCGTGAGATCCTCGCTAAATTGGCCACTGAAATGCAGATCGATGTGGTTCCCGAGTTCAATTCAGAGCAGATCAGTGCCCTGAGCCGATATGATTGGCCGGGAAATGTTAGAGAGCTCCGCAATGTGCTTGAACGAGCATTGATGGTGGCGGGTAAAGAATCGCTCAGGTTCGTTCTTCCTGGATCGGCCGAGACCGACGATGAATGGAAGTTTACCTCCTTGTTCCCGTCCGGCCGAAGTCTTCGAGATGCCAGAGAAGATTTGATGCGAGCTCTCTGTCACGAAGCCATAAGACGGTGCAAGGGGAATAGGACTGCTGCCGCAAAGCTCCTCGGCATGTCACGGAATGCTCTGTACCGACACCTGTCGGGTGGCGCTCGCAAAAATCATCATGACCCTGAGTAGGCAAGAACGGTGTACAATCTATCCTTCTTGAAGACCCCGTACCGATTTCGATTCGGTTTTCCACCATCGTAACTTTTTCGTGACACACCAATCATTCTAACATGCTGAAATCACACAATACCCCTTAAATCTGTCTCACTATTCGGACGCTGCGTATCTCCTGCCACCACCCTTGTCCAACCGTGAATATGGTCCAGAAAGATAACATCTTAATATAACTTATCTTATGTCTCATCAGGCTTTTCATGCAAGCAGCGGCATGAAATTTGCATCGAAATCATATTGCAGCGCGGGGTACGACCCTAGAAGGTATTTCCTAAGTGCGGGGCCGTTACAACAGTGGCGGCGG
>JARRRG010000644.1:0-3169 GCA_037380965.1 Deltaproteobacteria bacterium | reverse complement strand
AAGAGATGGAGGTAGCGGTGCACATATATCTTGTGTCCCAGCGCGTCAAAGGAGAGGAACGCCACGATCAGCATCGCAATGACGAGCATCCAATAGGCTGCGTGCAGATTGGCTGCAGTGAGAAAGGGCACGCTGTACCCCATCTGCAAGATGAGCAACGGTCCCACTCCGAGGACCACCGCGAGGGACTTGTGCGCCATGAACGTTCTCAGGATCCTCTTGTCCCAGGGAAGCAGCGCCTGCCGCGGGTGTCCCCACCCCGTCTCGATAAAGTAGTACATTGCGAGGATCGCCGTACCGATCATCAGCAGGACGAAGATGAGGTGCAACGTGAACGAAGCGAACAAAAGGAACTGAATCCACATTTCCGTTATCGGGCGCTCCAGCAGCACGTCAAACAGACTATTCATGCCGCCCCTCCGGCCGGACCACCGTGAAACGGGAAGGGCTCCCGCTCAGCGCGTGAGCATGAGTGATCTCATAGAGGAAATTGCCCATGATTCGAACCTCGCGGTCGGTCCCCGCAAATGGCGGCATAAATGGCACCATACGATGCGTATTGCCGATCAAGGCATACACGCCGTTTCGGGTCCGGCCACGTAAACGATCCCGGATGTCGTTCAGGCCGCCGATGGAGTGGCACACCGAGCAGTTCCGGCCGAACAGATACGCCCCCTGGGACATCGCCGATGCCCGGTCTTCCGCGACCGTGTTGTACCAGTAGGAATTCTTCAACAGACCGGCGTGCTTATAGTATGCGGGCTCGGTCAAGAGCATTTGATGGACGTACATGTACCCCGGAAGAAGGTACGGTCCTCGAATAAACTCTCGAATCCGTTCGAATTCACTGACAAAGCCTATGCTCAGCACCAGACAACAGCCCACGAGAAACCGCGTCGCTCCCACGGTCCTCGAGAGCGCCAAGATCGCAAAGAGCGCCAGCAGCAAAGCCGCGGCCGCGTTGCCGTACCAAAAGAGCTCCGGATGCTGGGATAGATGCTGGGTGAGCACTGAAAAGACCGCGAATTCCTTGAAGACCGACGGCACCACATGGAAGTACCACAACGCGGACAATCCGGTAACCGCGAGCGCAATCAGTCCCACTGCGCCGAGCAAGCGGAGTGCACGCCTTCGAAAATCGGGCTCTTGACGGCTGAACAGCAGGAAGCTGGTAATGAAGATCACTCCCAGAAAGACGCCTCCTCCGATTCGCAATACGAATTGGGGCAGGAATGAAGGATTGAAGAACGCGGACCAGAAAGACTCGTCCCAGGGCCATCCGTCGGAAGTGAGCATAAACCCGAGGATTCCGGTGATGAGAAAAGCCGAGGCCATCGCAAGAGCAACGTAGACGTATCCGACAACGAGATGCCGTCTCTTGGCCTCACCCTTCCAGGCATCCCACGTAAAATAGTAGAGCAGGATTACAATTACTTCTCCTGCGAAAACCAGCCACTCAACAAACCACGGCCAGAAGAAGATGCGCAGCATCGATGCTATGGCTCGCGGGGCGAGGGTACTCGTGAGGAACCATATGCCGACTCCCGTTACGGCTCCCACGCCGGTGACGACAATGATTGCCGGCTTGATCAGACGCTTGGCGAATTCTTCCCACGCGGGCTGTTGCAAACCCAGATGTTCGCTGACGACAATGAGACTGACAACGCCAATTGCGACACCATGGCTGATGAGCACATGGATGATCGCATTGAACGCGATGGTCATACCGTCGCCAACATATGGGACCACAAACGTGAGAAATTGCATGGCCCTTCCCTCCTGCAGCCGCGGTCAAGCGGGCGGCAATCTCCTCGCCTGGACTGGGTGAACGGTGGGGCTCGCGTACCTCATTGTTTTTTCTCAAACGTGGGACGCGGCTGGCTCGTGACAAACGCGGCCACGTCCAAGGATTGGTTTATGGTCAAGTCCGGATTTCCTTTTGGCATGTACAGATGGCTGAACGCGGCAAATTTCGGGAGGTGCGACATCCCCGCTCCGTCATTGAACGATTCGGGGCCCCAGAGAGGGGGAGCGATGAGGGTCCCCTGACCGTCCCGGCCGTGGCACTGCACGCATTTGAGCGCGAAAACGTCTCCCCCTGCGGCCTTGTCCGGCTTGTGATCGCTCTTGAGATCCTTGAGGCCCAGCCATGGAACATCCGCATAGATGGGTATGCCCTTGGAGATCCAGTGATAATACGCCATGATCGCCTGCATCTCCTTGCTGTCCGCGGGCAACGGCTTGCCGTTTTGGCTCCTCTGGAAGCAGCCGTTGGTTCGTGTTACCAGATCGGTGGCATAGTGTTGGCGCTTCCGATACCTGGGGTATTTTGCCGCTACACCGACCAGTGACAAGGTCTTTTGGGCCCGGCCGCCGTCGAAGTGGCAGTTGGTACAATTCAACTTATTGCCCACATACTGAGCGGCATATTTCTGCGTGTCGATCATGATGCGATACCCGAGCATCACTGCATCTCGTATGTCTTTGGGCGCATCTTCCGGCTTCGAAATCCCACCAGTTTGACCAGAATCGTGGAAACGACCGCGCCGATCACGACAGCGGTGAGAATGAGGACAAAGGCGAAGCCAATTCTGCTTTTGTTCATTGCGGTCTCCAGGGAATCTATTGCACCCGCGTGCTCGCCGATTGCCTGGCAGGCGCCATACAACGCTCGCTCGGCCGATGAACTTCGTATCGTCAACTAATCAGGGAGTGGAGTTTCAAAGACGGGCCCCCCTTATCAGGAAACGGTTGATGGTCGTTGGGGTATGATCTCCTCATCCCGCATGTGTCGCCGCGTCCATGCCATTGAGCACGTGGTTGCCGTTATTCACCTTTTCCCGCGCTCGCCGCGGTGGTTCTGGTGCTCACGTTTCGCTGCCGACCTGAGGAGCCCTGAAGCGATGGCTGGCGGACCTCATGGTCAAAGCTTCTCCCGTGCTGGCATCAACAACGTGCGTGCACAATGTCGCGCAGTGATCATCGCATTGAAGAGCTCACGTCCGCATCGCTCCTTCGCAACGGTTCGACGATGTGTCCGTGACAGCTTCTTCCGTGTCTTATTTTGCCATACCGTCACCGGGCGGCTTAATGAAAACAATGCGTTACAAGATGTCAACGTGTCACGTTTTGTGTCAGTGCGCGCGCCTGAGACACCTCACCTCTCCGC
>JARRRG010000643.1:0-2599 GCA_037380965.1 Deltaproteobacteria bacterium | reverse complement strand
TCGCGGGATCGCGGTTTTGGGCTCTGCCTATTGCCGCGTCGAAGGAACAGAATCGTGTTTAGAGCACTCAGAAAAAGAGATTGGCGGATCGGACGGATCATGAAACCGCGATCAGGGAAACGGTTCTTGAAGAGGCCGGCCCGAGTCGCGTTCCCGCAAGGGGAGCCAAGGCTCGTCCACGTGGCCTTTGGTGAGGCTTCGAGAGGATCAACTTGCGGCAGAGGATTAAGGTTATAGTAAATTCTATTGAAATTGCCTGTATATTTGGTTATAGGCATGGACAGGTTCGGTTTTCCGTGCTAGAGTCTGGCAGCCCGAACGGTGGAAAAGGAGGCAGTTAGTGAAGCCGCCAAATGGCATAAGCCGACGAAACAGGAATCCCTTTCGCGAGATCCACAATCGCGCGGGACGGGGGGGAAAAAGGCGGTCCTTTTTCGGCGGTATTGTCCGTTTTGTCCTTTTGATTGTCATTGGGTGCTCCGCGTTCGCGGTGGGAACCGTAGCCCAGGGGTACCTGTTTTTCACTCACAACTTGCCAAGCATCGAAAAGCTCAAGAACTATTCTCCTCCGATCGTGACACAGGTCTATGCAGACAGGGGACAATTGATATCTGAATTTGCCTATCAGCGGCGTTTCCTCGTCTCGATAGGTGAAATCCCGGAGGTGCTCCAGGACGCGTTTGTGGCGGCTGAGGACAAAAATTTTTGGCGGCACAGTGGCGTGGACAAAGAGGCCATTCTGCGCGCCATAAAGAAGAACCTCATGTCAGGTGCCTTGAAAGAGGGCGCCAGCACGATCACCCAGCAGGTTGCCAAGACGTTCCTGCTCACCCCGGAGAGAAAATTCACCCGGAAGATCAAAGAGGCGGTGCTCTCCACACGGATAGAGAATTCGCTCAGCAAGAAACAGATCCTCTACTTGTACCTCAATCAGATCTATCTCGGCAGTTCAGCGTACGGGGTCGAAGCCGCGGCTCGAACATATTTCGGTAAACATGTCAATGGGTTGACTATTGGGGAATCAGCCATGCTCGCGGGTTTGGCCAAAGCGCCATCCCTGTACTCTCCCAAAAGGAACCTCAAGAGATCATTGGAACGCAAGGCTTATGTTCTCAAGCGAATGTTGGAGGACGGCTTCGTTACGGAGGAACAGTACGAAAAGGCCATGGCGGAGGAACCCAAGCTTTGCGAACGGACCAACCTCTACAGGAAGAGCGCTCCCGACTTTGCCGAGCACGTGCGCAGGTATGTCGAGAAGACGTATGGAGCCGACGCGTTGTACAAAGGCGGGCTCCAGATCTATACCACCGTGGACCTGGACCTAACGAGAAAAGCGGAAAAGGCCATTGATCGGGGATTACGAGAGCTCGACAGGAGGGAGGGTTATCGAGGACCGCTGAAAACTCTCAATGTCAAGGGGGTCATGGAATTCCTGGAAGCGAGGACTCGCTCCTTCGAGAAGCCCCTGCGCTTTGGAGACACCACCACCGGTGTCATCACGCATATAGACGACCGGGACATTTACGTGCGAATGGGCAGTTATGTCCGAGACGGCGTTAAGAGGGAGTACGTCGGCAAGATCAAAATAGACCCCAGTCGTGATTGGTGGGTTCGTAAGCCGTACGTCAGGCCGGAAATGCGTAGCCGGAACTACGCGGAAGGCGATTTGCCGTTTCAGGTGGGGGACTTGATCCTGGTGCGTCTGGTGGACCCGAACGTGAGAAGGCGAGAGTTGTATCTGAGGAAGTATGGCAAAAAAGACCCTGAAATGAAGAATTACAAGCGCTATACCGAAGACATGGTGAACTACTTTCCCCTCGAGCCCGAGCAGGAACCAATGGTTGAGGCTGCGCTGATGCTGCGGGAAAATAGGACGGGCTATGTCAGGGTCTTGCTCGGAGGACGCAGTTTTTCCGAAGCGAAGTACAATCGGGCCACCCAGGCCAGACGCCAGCCGGGATCTTCATTCAAGCCGGTCATTTACGCGGCCGCACTCAATAAGGGTTTCACCTGCGCGGACGTTATTCTCGATTCTCCCCTTGCGCTTTCGATCCCTGGAACCGGTGAAGTCTGGAGGCCCAGGAATTACCGTGGTGGCTATAAGGGGCCGGTGACTTTCAGGCAAGCGCTCGTGAAATCGAGGAACATTCCCACGGTAAAGATTCTGCAGCAGATCGGGATAGAGCACGCCAAGGCATATGCGCGAAAGCTTGGATATGTCTCGCCTTTGGCAAATAATCTTACCATGGCGCTCGGATCGACTGGCGTCTCCCTCGAGGAACAGCTCAATGCCTATTCCGTTTTTCCCAACAGAGGGTATTTGGTGCCCGGTGTCTATGTGAAGAGAATCGTGGACCGCAACGGCAAGATTCTCGAAGAGCACCCGCCTCCCGTGCTGCTCGACGATCCACTGCAGGTCGATCAACCTCAGTTTCAGAGGGTATCGCACCAAAAGACGGCCGTTGCGGGGCATAGCGAGATCCCCGAAACAGGGGCGTCTTTTCTCCGGAGACGGATCGACGAAGGAACCGCCTACATCATGACGAACCTTCTGCAAGACGTGATTCAACATGGGACGGGCGCCATTCTCAAGAAGATC
>JARRRG010000642.1:0-4098 GCA_037380965.1 Deltaproteobacteria bacterium | reverse complement strand
GTTCGACAAGCTGCGGTTCCGTTTTCCCGACCGCGTTCCCGACCCGGACCTGGAAAAGGAGAAGATCGACACCTCCATCAGTCTCAACAGGCGGGGGGATGGGCGGGAAAAGGTCGAGATAGGGATCCCGGTTTACGGCGGGGGCATGTCGTTCGGATCAATCAGCCAGGTCACCATGCTGAGCCGTATCCGCGCTTACGCTGCCTGGAGGTCTTTTACCTGCACCGGTGAAGGGGGGTATCCCGAGGCCCTCTTCCCCTTTGATGATTACGTGATCACTCAGGTGGCTACCGGTCTGTTCGGGGTACGGGAAGAGACCGTTCAGCGAGTGAAAATCGTCGAGTTCAAGTATGCTCAGGGAGCCAAACCGGGACTCGGCGGACACCTCCTGGGCGACAAGGTGACTGAAGCGGTGGCGCGGATCCGAGAGACGGTTCCGGGCTCATCACTTTTCAGCCCGTTTCCGTTTCATTCCGTGTACTCCGTGGAGGACCACAAGAAGCATGTCGATTGGATCAAGGCCATAAACGGCAACTGCCTCGTCTCCGTGAAGGTTTCAACGCCTACGGACGTGGACATGGTCGCGGTAGGGTCTTACTACGCGGGAGCCCACATCATCCATCTGGACGGATCCTACGGGGGCACGGGAGCCGCGCCGGACGTGGCGAAAAAGAACATCGCCATGCCTATCGAGTATGCCATTCCCAAGGTTCATGATTTCCTGCTCCGCGAAGGGGTGAGAGACAGAATCACCCTGATAGCTTCCGGTGGCCTGCGGACAGCCTTTGATGTGGCCAAAGCCATAGCTCTCGGGGCGGACGGCGTGGTGACCGGCACGTCAGATCTGGTAGCCCTGGAATGCCTCCGTTGCCACAACTGCGAGAGCGGGAGGGGCTGCGCCCGGGGAATTGCCACCACTGACCCTGAACTCGCGGGCCTGCTTGATCTGGGATGGGGAACGCAGCGTATAATCAACATGTTATACTGCTGGCGAGATCAGCTCAGGGAGATCCTCTACCGCTTCGGAATGAAAAGCGTCCGAGAGCTTGTAGGCAGGACCGACCTGATGGCACACCTGGATTACAGCGACAGCGTGCCTGACGACGATATCCGGAAGGCTGTCGAATGAGGTTGAACATGAGGTCTAGAGGTTCCCTTGCGGAACGATTATTGGAATCCCGCGCCAGAGAACTGGGACGAGCCGGTCCCGCCAGAAACCTGAAGCGCGAGGACGAGGGCGGCTGCGGCGTGACCGGGTTCGCGACGAATATCCCTGTCGCAGGGCGCCATATATTCGAGCCTTCTATCCGCATGCACAATCGCGGGAACGGTAAAGGAGGCGGTATAGCCGCGGTCGGTTTCGATCCCGAGCAGCTCGGGGTGACACGAGAGGTACTGGATTCCCATTACCTGTTGAATGTAGCTCTGCTCGATCCGGGGTGTCTTGATGCTCTCAAAGAGAGCTTTGTGAAGCCTCACTTCACGGTGGNNNNCTCGAGGGCCTGGAGGTTCGGCCGCCTGACATCTGGAGGGCATTCGTACGGGTGAAGCCGGAGGTGCTCAGGGAGTTCATGGAGAACAATGACCTGAGGGATCTGCCGGCGAGAAAGGCGGAGGACGAATTCGTAAGCCGAAACTCCTTCCGGCTCAACCAGCGATTCTATAGCTCCGCGGGTGAAAAGCAGGCGTTTGTCCTCTCCCACGGCCGCAATTTGATGATTCTCAAGATCGTTGGGTACGCGGAGAACGTGGTCAAATATTACCAGCTCGAGGATTTTCGGGCTCATGTCTGGATCGCGCACCAGCGCTATCCCACCCGCGGGAGGGTGTGGCACCCCGGAGGAGCCCATCCCTTCACCGGCATGAACGAAGCCCTGGTCCACAATGGAGATTTCGCGAACTACCACGCGACATGCGACTACCTCAAGCAGCGGGGCATGGAGCCGCTCTTCATGACTGATACCGAGGTCAGCGTGATGCTGTTCGACCTGTGGAACCGGGTCTACGGGTACCCCCTGGAAGTCATCTTAGAGGCGCTGGCCCCGACGGGCGAGCTGGACTTCGATCTTCTGCCTTCGGAAAAGCAGCTCCTCTATGAGAGGATCCAGTCAGCTCACATCCATGCATCACCGGACGGCCCCTGGTTCTTTATCATTGCGCGCAATGTTCCCGAGACCAACACCTATCAGTTGTTGGGGATAACTGACACGGCCATGCTGCGGCCACAGGTATTCTCGCTCTATGATGGAGCCGTTCAGGTGGGTCTGATCTGTTCGGAAAAACAGGCCATCGATGCCACACTCAGATCTCTCGCATCCGAA
This sequence comes from Deltaproteobacteria bacterium, assembly GCA_037380965.1. Classification (GTDB taxonomy): domain Bacteria; phylum Desulfobacterota; class Desulfomonilia; order Desulfomonilales; family Desulfomonilaceae; genus JARRRG01. The sequence continues at coordinate 1,777 of JARRRG010000642.1, read as the reverse complement.
GATCCGCGGTTCAGCCCTGTGGCCGACAAGTACTGGAACGCGCGGGGCGGTTCCTTTGACGACGGTGGGTCATTCATGTTTAACATCACGCCAGGGAGCGATGGAACCCGTGAGCTCACCTGCCTCAACAAGTTCGGCGATCGGGTCACCGTCGAGCATCGCAGACCACTTGACATCACCCAGCCGGTGGTGAAACCAGGTGCTTACGAGACCACAATCGAGCCTCTTCTTAAGAGCGCTCTGGAAGCTGAAGACGGCTGGAAGCTCTTCGAGTTCGTGAGAACCCACTCGGCGTCCTGGGACTACAATACCTTGAGATGGGTGCTCGGCAAGATCGCACAGGTGCCCTCCAGGAAGAAGGGGCTCCTGAGTGCGGTTGTAGAGGGCCTCACTCTGCTTCTGGATCGATCTTTTCCCCTGGGTGACAAGAAGCGCTCCGCTGCCATTCGGCTCGTTACCGACGCGTTGTACTCGATTTTTCTCAGCCTCCCGAGAATCACCGAACTGGTTCAGATCGGCCATTATTGTCTGGTGGACTTCCAGGCCCGAAAAGCGCTCCGCCCGCCCATTTCGGTCGAGTCGGTGCTCGTGATAGACGCGAAAGATTTCGAGCCTGAAGGAGATCACTGCGACGCGGTGCTCATGGCCGACGCGTATCGATTGGGCTGGAAAAAATTCATCGTGTTCGACCTTCGCGGTCAGCGCTTCGAAGGGTGCGGCTTCGGCCCGAAGACTGATGATGTGCGAATCGATCTGTACGGCTCATCGGGAGATTACGCGGCCAGCGGAATCGACGGGATGGAAATCCACCTTCACTGTAACGCCCAGGATCAGGTGGCCCAGATCATGAAGCGTGGGCGGCTGGTCGTCCATGGGGATGCAGGGCAGTGTTTCATGTACGGCGCCAAGGGAGGAACCGCATACGTCCTGGGAAACGCCGCGGGCAGGCCCTTGATCAATGCCGCGGGCAATCCCCGGGTTGTGATAAACGGCACAGCGCTCGATTTCCTGGCCGAAAGCTTTATGGCCGGCGACCCGCTCAAAGGTGGGGGGTTCGTCATAGTCAACGGCCTGACAATGAGTGAAAGCGGAAACATCATATTCCTGGATCGGCCGTACCCCGGCTCAAATCTTTTCTCCCTCGCTTCGGGAGGCGCGCTGTACATTCGGGATCCTCACCGCCGCGTGGTGCCGGAGCAATTGAATGGCGGGGAACTCGCTGAGCTCTCCGACGCTGATTGGGATCTGATTTATCCTTACCTGGTCGAAAATGAAAAATATTTCGGAATCAAGGTGGACGAACTGCTCTCCGTGGATGGTCTGAAACGGAGCCCTCGTGAAGTGTACCGCAAGGTTGAGGCCGTGCCTTTGGCGGTTCTCACTCGCATCCCCGACACCGATGATTCAGTCTGGGCGGCCGGCGCGGCCGAGAGCGCAGTGTGAAGAGTCACCAACGTTAGACGTCCACGCTCCCGCGCGACGCCATCTCCCTGCTCGGGACAAAATCGCATAGAAGCCCTCTACCCCACCACCTGAGCGCGCGTGGACATGGCGGTTTCTCATCGTCCCCCACGCGGCCAATCGGTGAACCCCCCTTTGCATGTTCAGAGAATTCTCCCGTCAAGAATGTCTCGTGGACGCGATTCGTCCCGAACGAAACCGCCTTCACAAGACTTCCATGCGACGACGGCAGATTCCGCGTGATCGTATAGGGGGTCTCAAAAGTTCAATCGGAATACTCCTTGCCCGGCGACGCTCAATCTTGGAGTGGCATCAG
>JARRRG010000641.1:0-3789 GCA_037380965.1 Deltaproteobacteria bacterium | reverse complement strand
CCGCGTCTCCACCTGCAAAAACGTCGGGAATACTGGTTTGTTGACGATCCGGTCTCACCTTGATGGTTTCCCTCGAAGTCACTTCGAGCTCGCCGAACCCCACATACTCCCGCACATGCGGCTTTTGACCGATAGCGCATATGACCGCGCCGACAGGCATTCGATACTCTGAATCGGGGACCGGTATCGGCCTCCGGCGCCCGCTTTCATCCGGCTCTCCGAGCGTGGCCATGACGCACTCAAGGAAATCGACCTTTCCGTAACTCCCGATAATTCTCGATGGTATGGTAAGCTGATGGATGTGAATTCCCTCTTCCGCGGTCTGAATGATTTCCTCAAAGTGGGCCGGCATTTCCGAACGGGTCCGCCGGTAGAGAATGCTCACCGACTGGCTTCCCAGGCGGACGCAGGTCCTGGCCGCGTCAATGGCCGCGTTTCCACCACCCACGATGGCTATTCTATCGGCCGGCTTCACCTTCTTGCCGAAGGACACGTCTTTGAGAAAGGTCAGGACATCAATGACTTGCGGATATTCCCCTTCCCCCTCAATCCCCAGTCGGATACCCCGCCAGGCCCCTATGCCGAGGAAGAACGCCCGGTACCCCTCTTTGCGAAGTTGATCGAGAGTTATATCCTTGCCGATAGGGGTATTGACGACGATTTCCACACCAAGTTCCTGGATCGCCGCTATTTCCCTCCGGACAACATCACGCGGCAGGCGGAATTCCGGTATGCCCGTCACCATCATTCCGCCCGGCTCCTGCAGGGCCTCGAAGATCGTGACGGGGTACCCTCTACGGGCCAGGAAGTACGCCGCGGTGAGTCCCGCGGGTCCGGAGCCGATGACCGCAACCTTTTCGTCGTAATGTGTTGCCGGCTTCGATATGGTGTATTGTTTATTCCGCCCGACAACCATCTTTGCCGCAAAAGCCTTCAAATCCTTGATGCAGAGCGGTTTGTCCAGATGCCTCCGCTGGCACCATGATTCGCACGGGTTGGGGCATACCAGTCCGCATACCCACGGGAACGGATTGTCCTCCCGGATAACTTTGAGGGCCTCCTCGTACCGGCCCTGGCCAATCAAGGCAATAAAGGAAGGGATATCGATCTCGGCCGGGCAGTTGAGCTGGCTTGGCGCGGAAGACTCGCGCTTCAGTCCATCCGCATCGTATACCACTCGATTCCTGTCTGCTCCCGGGCCTGGGTGAAAGAGAAGATTGGATTCCATGGTTCACTCCGCTCGCACGTGTAACAATTCCCCCCTGGTTCTGACACGAACCTGCTCCACCCCGGTCCTCCATGGGGTCAGGACGATTCCCCGCACCACCCCCGCCGGGGACACGAGTCTCGAAGAGAGGCGCAGATCCTGTGTCGAGTCATGGCAGCGGTCACTGAGAGTTGGGCGTTCCCATGCAGCGTCAATCGCGCTTTCCCTTCGCAACCGCCTCTGCGAATCGCTCGCGCCTGATGGTCGAAGACTCCGCGGGAGTCACCCACCGGAGTGCAGCCGTGGTGCAACCGGTTACGCAAGCCGGCTCGAGCCCCTCGTCCACCCTGTCCTTGCAATAGTCGCACTTGAAGACCCGCCCGGTTTCCTTGTTCCACTGTGCCGCGCCCCACGGACATGCCGTGATGCACGCCTTGCAACCAATGCACAGTGCTGGATCTACAAACACGATCCCATCTTCGGGCCTCTTCTGCATGGCTCCAGTGGGGCATACGGAGACACACCAGGGGTTCTCGCAATGGAAACACGGCATGAAGATGAACTTCATCCGGGGCATGCCGCCCTTCAGAGTCGGTCCTACCGGAATGATCTTGCAGAAGCTCGGTCCCACCGGGACATCGTTCTTGGTCTTGCAATGAAGCTCACAAGCTCGGCAACCGATGCACCTGTTTTGATCCTGATATATGTAATAGTCGCTCATTTCCGTCACTCCTCTGCGTGCAGGTTTTGGGAAGCCTTCTTCGCGGTCACGAAGCAGTCGGTTATGGGACAGTTTCCTCCCGCGGTAACCTGCAGCAGACCTTTCATCAATGTGTTGTCTCGCATGCCTTTCTGATAAGCCCTCGTTTGGAGGGGAATCTGCCGGCCGTACCCATGGAGCGTAAATACCGCGTCGGGATGGAGGTACTCGGTCAGGGAAGCCCGTGCGGTCTGGGAAACTCCATTTGCCGATACTTCGACAGGATCTCCGTTTTCGATTCCCCGCTTCTTCGCTTCGTCTGCGTTGATCCAGAGGGTGTTCTCGGATTGCAGCTCATTCAGGTACGGGTTGTTCAGAGATGTTCCTTGAGTATGAAGCGCGATCTTGCCGGTTATGAGACGGTAGTGCCCTTCAGGGGGGGTCTCGGGGCTCTCGTATGGCGGGAACGATGGAATCCCATTGTCTTCGAGAAGGCTCGAGACCAACTCGATTTTTCCCGAAGGCGTGTGAAACTTCAATCCATCCTGTCGATCCCACAAGATCGGTTTTTTGGAAAGTTCGATGTAGCCTTTCTCATCAAAGTCGGAGAGCGTGTACCCCATGTCTTTCAATTGATAGTCGACAAGCTCCTGTGCACTGTCGTCCGGAATCCACTGCCTGTCTTCTTATCCACAGGGCCGGCCGAGGCCCCTTCTTGCAAATCACGGGATCGGTGCGTTCGAGGTAGGTAGCCTCCGGCAGTATGACATCCGAGATCCAGGCCGTGTGGCTGAAATTCACGTCAATACTCACCAGGAGATCGAGCTTCCGCAACGCTTCTTCGAATGCCACCGGATCCGGCTGTGACGACAGGGGATCGTACCGGTAGCAGACGAACGCTTTTACCGGGTAGGGATCTTCAGTGACGATCGCGTGAGGCAGCATCTGGGCAAGTCCGTAGTCAGCCGAGAGGTGCTTGAATTTCCAGCCCACGCCGTCGAAACGTTTCTTGTCAACCGCGGGAACTTTATTCAGCAACATTCTGAGCGGCTTGTGATTCGCCGCGGCCTCGCCCTTGGCAAAGAGCAACCCTCCCGGCGCCTCGTACGCGCCCATGAGAGCATGAAGCATGTACATGGATCGTCTGAAGTAAAAGTCATTCTTAGTCCACGCGGTCATCCAGCCCGGATGGAAAATCACGGCGGGCTTCGCGTCCGCGGCAGCGTGTGCAATGGTTCTGATATCCTTCGCGCTGATTCCCGTTTCCGCTTCAGCCCATTCGGGCGTGTAGGGCATCACGAAGCTTTCCAATTCCTTCATGCCAATGACCCACCGGTCCACGAAGTCCGGGTCGAATAAACGCTCCTTGATGATTACGTGCATGAGCGCAAGATTGAAAGCATAGTCCGTCCCGGGCTTTATCAGGAAGAAACGATCAGCCTTTGCCGCGGTGTAATTCCAGCGCACATCGATATGGGTCAAATGCATGCCCCGTTCGAGCGCGTCGATGATGTCCTTGGCCTCTTTGGTTCCAATCGATTCGAGTATATTTCGTCCATAAAGAATCAAGTAGTTACAGTTCTTATAATCATAGGCTACCGTGTTGCGTCGGTGCCCGGCAAGGGAATTATGCGCGTTGTGAACACTGTTGGAGCACGAACTGTGATGGTTGAAATAGTTGGGCGAGCCCAGGGCTCTGATAAATGTCTTTTGCAGGTCGGTGAAAGCACCGCCCCGATCACCGAGGACAATGCTCTCTCCTCCGTACTGCTCAATGATTCCTTTAAGCTTGTCTGCAATGTAATCGAGGGCCTCCTCCCAGCTCACCTTCTTCCAGTCTCCCGACCCCCGTTCTCCGCGTCTCATCATAGGGTGTTGCACG
>JARRRG010000640.1:0-2611 GCA_037380965.1 Deltaproteobacteria bacterium | reverse complement strand
CCCTCCGCGGGGATCTCCTTCGAGTCCATGCCGAAATCGCGATAGTGATGGGTAGCAAGCATATCAAGCTCTAAGAAGGTGTCCGGATCGAGAAGCCTGGCGATCCTTTCCCTCGGCGTGAACATGCCCTTGTCATAGAAGAGTTTCCTCTTCTTCTCTTCACCCGCGCCTTTGATGATCCGCGTCTTTTTGCTTCGTAGCTCTTCTAGAGATTTCACCTGATCCCGCTCCATGTGCGAACAGACCGTCACGTCCCAACGGTGCTCAAGCGACTTGTTCGGTCCCGTCCGCTCGTCTGTGCAAGCATCACAGGGACCGAAAGGTCACAAGAGCGATCACCTGGCCTTCAAGGCCAAGAAATCGTAGCGCGTTTGTTCGAAGTATCTTCTCCTTGACATCGTCCTTGGCATCCATCTCGAGCAGCTCTTTCCTTCCTCAGGCCAGAGCTATCCCATTGGTTGCCCACATCACCTTCCACTATCTGGGGTGGACAGTTCGTCATATCAAAGGCTTTTGTAGAGGCCATCCTTCCTCACCCTTCCCGGAAAGCGCCTCGACAACGGTGGGGTCACGTTTCTCTCTTTATGACCATTGCACAGGAAACACCGCCGCCGCCGCACAGACTCGCGACTCCCAGCTCCTTGTCTTGCTGTTTGAGCACGTGATAGAGCGTCACAAGCAGTCTGGCTCCGCTGCAGCCGGTGGGATGTCCGAGGGCAATGGCGCCCCCATTGATGTTCACCTTCGAAGGATCAAGCCCCAGGATCCTCTCACATGCGACGCTCGTCGCGGCAAAGGCCTCGTTAATTTCGTACGCCTCGATATCGTCGGTAGTGAGACGGGCCTTGTCGAGCGCCTTGGGTATGGACACGGTCGGTCCGATTCCCATGTATAAGTTGTCCACTGCCGCGTTGGAATAGGCCACAATGCTGAAGAGCGGTTCCAATCCAAGTGATGTGGCCTTCTCCCGCGGCATGACCACGAGCGCAGCCGCACCGTCGGGCATGCCGCACGCATTTGCCGCGGTTACGGTGCCATTGTCCCGAAACGCCGGCCGCAGACGAGCCATCTTTTCCAGTTCCGTGTCATGGCGAATGCACTCGTCCTCGCTAAACTGGAATCCTTCTTTCTTCTTTACGGGCGGGACATCGATCGGTACAATTTCTTCTACGAATCGGCCGGCCTTCTGCGCTTTCGAGGCCTTTTGATGACTATTGAACGCGAATCTGTCCTGGTCTTCACGGGAAATGCCGTACTTCTCGGCCACCCTTTCCGCGGTTTCACCCATATAGCACTGCGCAATCCGATCAAGGGTGTCATACCAACCGTCCATGATGGTGACATTACCCAGACGCAGCCCATCCCAGCGAAGTCCCGTTACCAGGTGCGGAATCGAACTCATGTGCTCCATCCCACCGGCTACGATAATCTCGGCGTCACCCAGTCTGATGTCCTGCGACGCGATGATAGTCGCTTTGATGCCCGTGGGGCACGCGCAGTTCACCGTCTGAGCGAATCGGTCCACCGGAATCTCAGCCAATTGAGCGGCCGCCCGGGCCGGATTGGCACCGTTTCCGGCTTGCCTGCAGTTGCCGAAGACAGTCATGTCCACCATCTCAGGTTGAAGATCGATCTTCTTCAGAGTTTTCCGTATGACCTGCGATCCGAGATCAATGACCGTCATGGTTCGCAAGCTCCCTCCGAAAAGCCCCATTGGACTGCGATATGCGCCCACTACGACAATATCGTTCAGCTCCATCTTTTCCTGTCCTCCACGAAATTCTCCTCTGCGCTCGAGCTCGATTCCGCCTGGTAACGCCTCAAGATTTCTCCGGGCCCTTCAAGGCATCCTCTGAAAAGAAACACGCCTTAGACGCTTCGAAATCAAAATCCAGGGCACGTGAAATGTCAGCGCCCAAGTCAAGAGCCTTTTTCGCCTGCCTGACTCTCGAAACCGGGTTCCCGGTAATCTGTCCGGCGGTCTCGAGAGCCTGCTCCATGAGTTCGTCCCCAGGAACGAGCTGATTGTGGATCCCGAGCCGGTGGGTCTCCTCTGCCTCGCAAGCACTTGGGAACAGCTCCGAGCTAAAGGAAGAAGGCCTGCTACTCTTCTCCCGTTCCAAAAGAATCTCCGCTTTCTCCTTCTCGGTCCTCCGCTTGAGATCGCTGCCCGCGCAAAATCCCTTTTCACCGCTCCGGTAATCACCACGGCTTGGACGTCCGAATTCCACCGCAACTCCTTGAGCTCCAGCGTAAGGGGCTGAAAATTCGAGGAATTCAATACTTTTGCCTGATCGGGATCGTTCAGCCTCAGGATGGCAACGCCAGCATCCACGACTGCGTTCACGATCAACCGATTGCCCATGATAAGCGACCGTTCGTTTACACACCGGCCCTAAAAAAATGATCATCACCGCTTCCACTTTGCACACCTGCCGGGGTGCGCCTTCCCTCCTCTACGCTTGCGAGTCTTCCTTAAGAATGCCCCGGAGTATGAGGCTGACAATATCTTCAGCGATATCCTCGATCGACAGCCTGCCGTCGTCATCATACCAGCGATAGGACCAGTTCATCATCGCAAAGATGCTGAACGTCACAACCGTCTCGTCGA
>JARRRG010000639.1:0-2611 GCA_037380965.1 Deltaproteobacteria bacterium | reverse complement strand
ATTTCAAATCCCCGTCAAACCCTTTACCCCATGAGTCATCCGCGCCTCGGCTCAGCCAGATCGCGAACATGAGACGAAATGGCCCGTACGGCACCACGGTCAGAAAGGACTCAGCTCGCACATTGTGACCGAAGCTGATCCCCGTGCCGTATGGGAAGTTCTTCACACCGATCGAGAAGATGCCCCAGGGGATGTCAATGGTGGTCCGAAACTGCTCCCAGCTCCCGATGGCCGCGGTATCGTACGCGTTCATGCTCGTCTGGGACTTGTAGTAGTTCTCGAACGGGGGCACGCCCGCAGTGTACGCGGCATGTCGCCCGCCGAGGCCGAGGCCGATGACGGGTTGGTTTTCGTAGGTATTCACGAATGCACGCTGAGCGTACTTGTGACGGTACCCACCGATGTTGTACACGCCGTGCACTCGGATGGCCTTGTTCACGTTGAGCATCGGGCGCATGGTCCATCGCGATTCGCTTATCAGCGCATCGGATCCCCATCGCGAGTACCCGCCGCGTGTAATACGCCAGCCCGCATTACCAGGAATTTGGGTAACCGCGCCCGTGGCGACGTCCCCAAACCCTGTGGCATTCGCGGGTGTGCCCACCACGTTAATCGGCGCGCCCGTCGCGAAGACTGCGCCCCTGCCGTAGGTGTTCGGCCCTGCGAATCCAACGGAGTTAACCACAGGCACCTGCGGGAAACCCGGAAAATCGATGAAGCCGGTTCCCGTTTGGACCGCGGCATTTCCGAACAGGTCGTTGTTACCGGTACGACTGAACCACCTGAAGCGGTACTCGTACTCCCCTTTCATGCTGAACTCCCACGCTAGCGCGGGGGCGGTAATGGCTGCCACAAGCAGCCCTACCATCAGGAAAAGCCATAATTTCCTCATCCTATCCTCCCATTCCTGACGATGAATAACCTGCCCGAAGGCAGAATAATCCCCGGCACACACCAATGGCCGCCGCCGGTACCATTGCACTCTGTTCTGCATCAGGCGGCCGATCTTTGACCGGGCATTTTCAACTTCTAACGGATAGTTAAGCTTGTAGCACTGGCGCATAAAACAAGTCAAGCTTAAAGTCCTAGTGACGGATAGGTATTGGGTGGGCCGTCGCAAACGACATTGTACAGCCATACTCGTCAGTTTATATTGGAATTCGTGACATGAGACAAAAAACATTGTACAGCGATATACGTTAGTTTATGCTGGCATCCGTGACTTGACAGGAGAACCGGCCAAGGGGCAGTTTGACGGTTCGGGGAAGAATATTCATCCCCACCCCCCTGACATGCTCTTGTCTCGCACCGGCACTTCGGGCGGGGCTCAGGAAAAGGTACGAGCAGCTCCTTTCGGAAGCCTGCTGGTTCAATCACTCAGACTGCCGACCCCCGCAGATCTTCGCTGAGAAGACCGTTGGCCAAGGGCGACCAGTACGAATGGCGTGTGGAGAAGAAAGAGGCATTGGCGTGTTCAAGAACATTTTCGCAACCGTGAGGGCAGCTCCACGCGACTCTTTCGGTCATAAGATTCTAGGCGCCGCGATCACGGTCTCACTCGGGCCCTCTCTCGTCACCCTGTTGTTCTTCGGAAAGGAACTGGTGGTGGCAAGTTGGTTCGGGACTGACGATGCAATCGAAGCCTTTCTCATCGCTTTTCTCATCCCGACCTTTGTCAGCATCGTGGCCCGGCATTCCACGGATCTGGCTCTCGTGCCGACGTTCATTCGCGTTCGGGAGAGAGAGGGTCCGGCAGCCGCTCAGAGACTCTTTTCCCAGGTCCTCACCATCGTATTGGTCCTGCTCGTCGCGTTGGCCGCGGTGTTGGCGTTGGCTGCGCCCTGGCTCCTTTCCGTCATGGCATCAGGATTCGCTTCCGCGAAGCTCGCATTGACCCGCTCGCTCTTCTACCTCATGTTGCCCACCGCGGTAATGGGAGGAGTGAGCGCGTTCTGGGCTACGATTCTCGCGGCTCGGGAGCGCTTCGCGCCCGCGTCGCTCTCGCCCGGGATGTGGCCGGTTGGCGCGGTCGTGGGCCTCTGGCTCTTTGGAGCCCGATACGGGATCTTCGCGCTCGCGGGCGGCACGTTTATCGGATTCCTTCTCGAGATGATCGTTCTCGGTGCGGTATTGAAAACCGAGGGAATGCATCTGATGCCACAATGGCAGGGAGTCGATCCGAATGTCAGGGAGGTCGGACGGCACTATGCCCCCATAGGAGCAGCGGTTGTAGCGGCTGCGAGCATCGGGATCATCGATCAAGCCATGGCCGCGACGCTCGGACCGGGGAGTGTGGCTTCATTGAATTACGGCGGCAAGGTGGTCGGGTCGCTGTGCGCTCTGGGCCCGATGGCCCTGGGAACGGCTGTCACGCCCTATTTCTCGCTCTATTCCGCGCAGGGAAACCGCCGCGGTATGGCGCGAACGTTCAGGACCGGCGTGATCCTCAGCGTGCTCGTAACCGTGCCCCTCGCGCTCGGTATCTTCGTGTTTTCCGATCCGCTCATCAGGTTGCTCTTTCAGCGTGGAGCATTCACCGCGCAGGATACCCCTCTCGTGGCGTACATCCAGGCCCTGCTCGCGATGCAGATCCCTTTTGTCACCCTCGGCA
>JARRRG010000638.1:0-2614 GCA_037380965.1 Deltaproteobacteria bacterium | reverse complement strand
CGTGCTCTTACCCGCGCCGTTCGAGCCGATCAGTGCGACGATTTCTCTCTCCTCCACCGTCAGGGAGACACTCCAAAGGGCTTGCAGATCACCGTAGTACACGTCCAAATCGGCCACATCGAGCATGTCAGTCTTCTCCAAGGTACGCTTCAATGACTTCCTTGTCTTTTACCGCGTCCTTTGGGACACCTTCGAATATTTTTTTGCCGTAACCGATCACCACGACCCGATTGGACACTCCCAGGATAACTTTCATCAGGTGTTCCACGATCATCATCGTGATCCCGAGCTCTTTTATCCGCATGGTGAGCGTGAGTGCTTCCTCGATCTCCGCGGGGTTCAACCCGGCAAACACTTCATCGAGCAACAGCAGTCGCGGTCTGGTAGCCAAAGCCCTTGCGATTTCCAACCGTTTTCGGTCAAGCAGGCTGAGCCGGCTGGCCATGGTCGACCGTTTGTCCCCCATTCCCACCATGTCCAGGATCTCTGCAGCCTCAATCCCGGCCTGCGCGATGTTCTTCGAAGGGTGCCTCCCGTAAGCCCTCCCGGCCATCACGTTTTCCAATGCGGTCAGTTGGGGGAAGGGCTTTACCAGTTGAAACGTCCTCGCTATTCCGGCCTTGCACACCGACGACGGCCGTTTCCCCGTGATATTCGTCCCCTGCAAGTCGATCGTGCCCTGATCGGGTTTCAAGAATCCTGAGATGAGATTGAACAGGGTGGTTTTTCCTGAACCGTTCGGACCTATCACTCCCAGTATCTCGCCTTCATGAAGTGTGAACGACAATTCATTGATGACGTGGAGTCCACCAAAGGACTTAAATAAGTTCTCCACACGTAAGAGGCTTGGCTGAGGCGCGGAGGACTTCTCGGCAGAGGACATGAACGACTTCGAGCCTTTCAGTTCCGGCGATTGCGGTGCTGCAAGCGCGAAAATCCCTCTGAACAACCCTCCGGTGGCAAAGGGCAGTTCCTCGGAACATATGGAGCTCCCTCATCGAGAGAACGCTCGGTCACAACCTTGAACGGTTCATTCACCAGGAGTTCCCGGGCACCACACGGGGTGGAGAAAAGGTGGTCTTCTTGAGTCAACTCCATTGGTTGAGCGAAATCCAAGCACGTTTCGTACCACATCTCCCGTGAACGGATGAAAGGCGTAAAAGAGATGTGATACCAGTAAGTTAAAATGGGGAGACCGGATGATGAGTGTGAGGGGGCTTCGAGCTAGCCGCGGGTATTCGCGCGAAAATGAAACGATGCCGGGACCGGAATTTGAGATATCAGGCCGTTAGTGCGGGAGATTCTGTCCCATTATCGCGCGAAATGGTCCCCTTCTGTTTTGAAATCGCGCGCCCGCGCCCCTCTTCCTTTCATCACTCTACAGCCCGCCAAATACGCCTACAATACCAGCAACCTCCACGATGATCAACTCTCCGTGAGTGTCGTAATACCCCTCGCGTGCAACGCGTGAATCCGTCTGGCGTCTGCCCCCCTTTCAGGAAGGCGATCGCGGGCAGAATGCCTCAAGCGCATGCGCATCTCGCGCGAATTGAGAGAGGGTGCGCATATGGGAAACCACGACCGGTAGGGTAGCGGAGAAGTGGACGCTCCTGGTCGCTTTGGAGAAAGCTCGCGCCAAGACCTCCTCGTTTGCAATCACCCCTGAATGTCCGGTCTCTCCGTCAAAGACCGGTCATTGTACCGCGTCTTGGCTGGCGCAAAATCTCTGGACATGCACCACTCGATCATCTCTCTGAGGGCGTCGACCGGAACCGATGCGGGAATCTCATTAGTCTTCCGGCTTTTCCTCGGTCACGTAGTCACTGCCGTCCGGACGCGGCGCGGGCAACTTACCGTCGCCTCCCGGAAGAATGGGGATCGTGCAGATCATCTTCATAGGGGTGGGCCCAAGGTTCTTGATCTGGTGAGGCTCGTCAGGACCGCAGTAAACGGTGTCGCCGGGCTGAAGCCTGGTCTCGTTGCCGTTCGCGTCCACATACGCGGCTTCACCCTCCAAGAAATAGAATTCATGCTCTTCCATGTGTTTGTGGTACGAGGTGTGCCCGTACGGCTCGAACTCCATGAGACGCATGGCGAAATTGGGGCAGCCGTCATCCGTGGACCAGAGAAAACGGGCATGCATGCCTTTGAAACCGTCTTTCTTGCTTTCTATGGCCTCTACGTCCGAGGCACGCTTCTTGATCATGTTCGTGATCCTCCTTGGTCTCATCTGTGCTTTCTTTAGCCGGCCGGATCATCGCTTCCAGGTTTTCTCCAGCCGCGGTTATGGGAATCGTGCACCCGGAAGCGAGAATGAACGCGCCATCCTGCCCGACCCGTTCAATTACTTGTACCGATTTCTTGACAACTTGGCAATGGGACGCTCTTTCAGATGAGACAGAGGATTGAGGCCCTCTCCGAATCAGGGTGACCACGAAGCAGGGGAGCATGATGAGCCACTGCGGGACGATGAGGCAACCGGAGGAGAGGTCCGACCGGAACGCGTCCTCCCGCAAAACAGGCCGTTGATTCCGGGACCAAAGCTTTGCTTGCCATCCGAGAACGTGTTAGCGTAAAATATTCTCAACAGTTGTCCCGAATAGCTGCGTGGCTA
>JARRRG010000637.1:0-8073 GCA_037380965.1 Deltaproteobacteria bacterium | reverse complement strand
GCCCCGGGAAGGTACACCTGCCCCGGGGCTCCAATACGAGCCGCACGAATCCGGAAACCTTCCCCCGGAATCAGCGCTCTTGAACTTCTATGCCGACCGACTTCGTCAGCAGCCCGCGTCTGGAAGCTTAAGCGGTTTCTTGGCCGCAGCCCCGGCTTTGGGAGCTTTCGCCGCAGCCGCCTTCATGGCCTCCGCCTTGGTCTTGAAGGGCCCTTTCACAATTGCCTTGGCATCCGCAGGCTTTTTGTCGACAACCGCCTGCTTGCCATCCTTGCCCTTTACCACGTAGAATTCCGCCGCCACGGACACGGTTGCCATACCAAAGGCCACCAGAGCCACCACGACTACAACCAGTCTCAGTGCCTTGCTCATTAATCATCCCTCCTTACTCAAAGTGAGTTCCTATTCTAGCAGGGGCAGAAAACCGCGGTCAAGAAACTCATTTGTCATAGGGCGCCCATTTTTCGGCCAAGCCCGCCAGGTAAAACGCAACCAGAGCCATCACCACTATTATGAGAGCCATCAGTTCCATAGGGATGCCGAAAAGCTGCCACAAGGTGAGTCTTCCCAGGTTGGAAATCTTGTACAAAGCCCCCCACAAAGGGAAACCTGCTGCGAAGACCCATATGCCGGCGACCAGGCCCAGAGCATAAGCCAGACCGTCAAGTTTGCCCGACATTATCGCTACCGCGGAAGTACCGGGACAGTATCCGCCCATGACGAAGGCCACTCCGAAGGCTATGCCGCCCACAAGTTGCGGCCAAAGGTAGGTCTTCAGAAGAGAATATTTGAGAAGAACCGTGTAATCGAAGAGTCCGATCCAGGAGAGAACTATCAGCCCCACCATTGCGGTAACCACCGCCGAGAACATCACCCGCAGTACACGCATGTCCCTGAAATAAAAGAGATTCGTTATGTTGCGTGCATCCCCGAATCCGGCCCGTTCCAATACGAACCCAAAGAAGAACCCAATCACCACCGCTACGACGAGGCTTGTTGCGTAGCTGAAAGCTCCATACATGTACAATGGTCCGGTCATAGCCATTCTCTCCTTACCGCCAATGCAACCACGAAAGCCGCTGCAAAAATAGCCATCATGAACACCCAACTGCCAACCACCATGGTCGCGCCGCCACTCAGCGCCTGGCCGCTCGTGCATCCCATGGCGAAACGTGTGCCGACACCGCCTATGACGCCGCCCACAAAGGCGAGGACAAGTCTCGAGCCAACGCTAGCTCGCGGCCCCCTGGCGACCATCGGCCTGAATCTTCGAGCGGTCAGGGCGGCAACCAAGCCGCCGATAAAGACACCGATCACTTCAAAAACCATCCAATTGACGAGCGGGTTTTTGTGCCCGGCCTTGTAAAATACTTTGAAGTAGCCGTTGCTCTCGACAGCCGTCGGTGCAACGTTGTGCGCGACCACCGCGGCTGTCCTGGCGACTGCGCCGGACGCGCCCAGACCCGTGCCCATGACGTAAAAGGTCACCAACAACACGAGTCCCAACGCCACCCCGGCAACATATGGGTTCCACAATCCTTGAGCGTACTCAAATTCCTTCATATCAGTCCTCGGCCTCCTCTCACTCTCTACTCTGCTTTCTGGGGTTGGCTCTTAGACCCTGCCTCGCCCGCGGGCGCGGACAGTCCCTTAAATCTGGTCTCACTCACCAGCTTTTTCGCGACGCCAAGTGGTTGGTTGCCGAGCTTGGGATTCTCCATTTTCTGCCATAAAGCGGGCGCCGGATCGTTAACGGGCAAATCGGAAGGACACGCGACAAGCCACCTCGACGTGAGTTGGAAAATGCCTGCCACCAAAACGGCAATGACCGACAGAATTACCGCGAGCACCACCCCGGCTGCAATCATCCGGCCACGCTTCTCGGCAACGGAGTTGGGGTGAGCGGAACGATCCTCATCTTTGTCTGCGGCTTCCTTCTTCACCGCTTGCGGCTCGTCGGTCTTCCCCTCCTCACTCGGCGCTTGCCGAGTGACGTGTTCTTCCGCGCTTGTATCTTTGTCTTTGTCAGCCATGGGTTTTCCTCTCTGTACTTTACGAGATGACCGCCAGCACCAAGCGTTCGGTCGTCCTGATGAGCAGGGTCAAAATGCCTTCACTCTCTGTGGATTCGGCTTCCTGGAGGAGCCGGGGTAGCCAGTCCAGGTGATCTTCGCAAAAGGCCTCAACTTCTCTTCGGGGACGATTCCCGATGAGAAACGCGAGGAACTCAAGCAGCACTCCGATATGGTCCGGAGCTCTCAGCTCGCTCGGCTCAACGACTCCTGCATGTGCCTCGCGGGGTCGCCCCAGGTCAGGCCCTTTGTTCCCCCGAGCGGGTGAGACTTGTCGGCTGTCCATTCCTTGTAAACAGACTCTTCCAACGGGAACAGGCTTGAAGCTTCGGCAAACCGATCCTTTTCCTCGTTCCACGCTGTTCTGAAGCTCTCCGGATCGTGGAGGTACTGTGCGAATTCATCCGGGTGAATCCAGTGGAGGACACGGACCGCTTTGCGGGCTTCCGGTTCCTCCAGAGGCGTGGAATCGCCGAAGAGTCGAGAAAGGACTCGCGAGGCTTCGGCCTGCCGCGCTCGCGGGAGTAACTCAGCCGGTTCCGCTTGCCCTCCGGTTTGTGAACAATCTGAAATGAGCGATAAATCCTTCATAATAGCCTTGTCGTTGTTGAGAAAGAAAATCAGGGCCATGGGATCCAAGCCGATCACGGCCGCGTGTTCACGTGAGAATCTGCGGAGGTGAACCCGAGAATATTATCAAGGCCCTCAAGCTCATCCCGCCGATCAGTACGCAAAGGTCCGCGCCTACCACGAGGTGCTTGGGCATCTCCCCGTATTCATAGTACTCAACAACGCTGAGCGCGAAGGGGACGAGTATTCCCAATACCACGACCAGCGCCCAGAAATACGGACTCAACATTCCCGAGATCAGTATCTGGGCTGACGTGGCGGCTTCCCCCGATCGGGTCAGAGACATGAAAAACAGGAGCATCAACACAATTCCCTCGAAGGTCAGGAAGATCACGTGGCCGAGGGCGAAATTTGAGAGGGTCCTGATAGTCGTGATGTCGATCAGAGCAGCGCCGATCATTGCGACCGCCAAACCGGTGGAAATCGCGGACGCGAGGAAGAGTACGGGCATCATGGGCGTATTCCAGAATGGGACCCCATTGACCACGGCAATGAGTATTCCTGTGTAAATCGCCGTCGCTATGGCCAGTGGCGTTCCGATAACTTCCAGATGCCAGACGTACTTCTGGAGGTACTGACCGACAAACGAAATATTGTTGAGAGCCGCGGCGTAGAGGAGAGCGACAGGAATAAAGACGGAAAGAATCACCACGCCCCAAGAAATCATGCTTGTCGGGTTACTCACAAGGAACATCTGGCGCCATGGCTCCCAGAGGCCTGCTTCGAGATCCAAAACAAGGCACGCGGTACCAATGGCCACCAACGGACCAGCGGCGAGAGATCCGGCTCGGGCAAGTGCTTTTGACCAGTCCGGAGCGAGAAGATCACATGCAACCGCTGCTACAAAGGCTCCAGCTCCCGCTCCAGCCAGGAACAGGTACGAGATGATAAGCCATCCCCATGCACCTTCAGGCATGGTTAACTCCTTTTGTAGAAAATCTTGGGTCGAGTATTGAGGTCCGGCCGGAGAGGCTGGGCCCGGTGTTCTGCGATGAATCGGGAAATCCGACTGTTGGGATCGTCAAGATCACCGAATATCCTCACCTGGTTCGGGCACGTGGTCACGCAGGCCGGCTCTTTGCCTTCGCGAATCAAATCTATGCACAACCAGCACTTGATAACGATTCCTTTATGATGATCCACTATGCGCACTTTATAGGGACAGGCTTCAATGCAGTACTTGCATCCTACGCATCGGTTCCTGTGAACGTAGACCACCCCTTCGGGGGTAGTATAGATCGCCCCTGTCGGACAGACCCGTTGGCAGGGCGCGTCTTCACAGTGATTGCACTGGAGAGGTGCGAACTCTTTGGCATAGGAGGGGAATTTTCCCCGCTCCACCTCCGCAATAGAGTTGAAGGTCTGGTTGAAGTCCAGTTCGTTTTGATTCTGGCATGCCACTCGACATGCATGGCACCCGATGCACTTGGTAGTATCTACGGCGATTCCGTAACGCGGCATGGTCAGCTCTGGACCTGGCGGTTGAGCTCTGCCGGGGAAGTTCCGGCTATGCCAGAGGTCCGAAAACAGTCCTTCCAAACGGCGCCTCACGCGAACGTTTTCTCAACCTTTACTATCAGCTCGTTTCCCATGGTGTGGCCCAGCACAGGGTCGAAGTACGTGGGAAGAAAGTCGTTGTATGAGATCCCGTACCCAAAGCCACCCTGCGAACCATTCTTCTTCGCGAAGGTAAGATTCCTCGAGAAGATTCCATACGCGCTGGGCAAAAAGATGCATTCCGGGTGAATGCCATCGGTCACTCGCGCTCGCACTCTGCCCTTCCCCACGGAGCTCGTGAGGGTCATGCAATCGCCATCCTTGATCCCCAGCTTCTTGGCTCGTTCCGGATGTATCCACGCCCGTGCCCAGTCGTTGATCGTGGTGATCCTGGTCAGGTACGGCTGATTTCCCGTACGAGTGTGGGTGTGGTGGGCCTGTTTTCCGTGAATGAGCCTGAATGAATGAGGATCTTTCGGATTCGGACTGACCAACGGCTCTTCCCACCTGGGAACGGCCGGCAGATTCAGACTCTTGAGAATTGAGGACGCCATCTCGAGTTTCCCGCTAGCGGTCTTGAAATGAGGCTCGCCCGGCTTCCACTCCTCCCCGAGATCGATCACCCCTTCCTTCTTGAGCTGTTCCAGTGTAATACCCAGGGGCTTCAGCGCGGCCCGGTTCAGATCGTCGAGCGTGAACTTGAAGTATTCTCCGACGCCGAGATGGGGGGCCAGCTCGTGGATGATCTGGGCCAGGGGTTTTGTGTCGTAAAGCGGCTTAATGACAGGCTGCCGTATGGCCACCTGTTTGGTTTTAACCGAGTGGTTGGTATGAATCACATCGTCGCGCTCAAGGTAGAACGATTCAGGAAGCAGATAGTCGCAGATCGAGGCGGTTTCCGAGAGCACGTAATCAAAGCCTACGAGCAGCTCGAGCTTCTTGTATCCTTCGATGACCCGGGCAGGGTTGGGCGCTGTCCGAAGGGGATTTGTGTGATAGACAAAACCCGCCTTCAATTTTCCCTTGATGGCCAGCTCGGGAATAGCCTGAGTAAGACCGATATTCTTCGGCGTAAGGGGGTACTTCTCCGGGTCGGTGCTCCCGTCAGCCATAGGCCCCTTTACCTTCGGAGGAGAGGGGTACTTGGCCTTGTCAAGCTTGCCCAGCTTCGGCTTGGGCGAAAAGAATAGGCCACCCAGGTGATTGAAATTGCCCATGAGACCGCTGACACATCCCACAGCACGGACAAGTTGCAGGCTGTTCTTGTACTGGGTCCCCATCGCTCCGTGGTAACCCCGGTGAATGAGGGCTCGCGGCGCGGCCACCGCCATATCCCTTGCCAGCTTAATGATGGTCCCCTTGGGAATGCCAGTCTTCTTTTCACCCCATTCCGGCGTGTATTTCTCGACTTCCGCGGCGAATTCCGGAAAACCCTCGGTGTATTTTTCAACGAAATCCTTCTGGTACCGGTCTTCTTTGATCATGACATGAGCGAGAGCAAGCATAAGAGCCAGGTCAGTCCCCGGTCGTATCCGGATCCATTCATCCGCGATCGCGGCCGCCTCACTGAACCGTGGATCCACCACAACGATTTTGGCACCTCCGTCACGTCCTTTGACGATGTCTCGAAGCTGCCTCAGATTCAAACCTCCGCCCGGGTTGCGCCCCACAAGGAGAATGAACCGGCTGTTCTCGAAATCGTTTGCCGGCTTGGGCTTACCGACGGTCAGCCACCACCCGATGTTCCTGGGAAGGAAACAGGTGCTGGCATGTGAGAAGACGTTGGGCGACCCAAGCGCTCTCATGAGTTGCATGGTCAACTTCACATTGGGCTGAGGATGGCTCAACCAGAAGAGGCTGTCGGGACCGTACTTGTCCCGGATCGCGAGCATCTTCTCACCGATTTCTTTATAGGCCTGCTCCCAGGAGATCTTTTGGAATTTGTTGGGGCCAACTCTCTTCAAGGGAGAGCGGATTCTGTCGGGATTGTACACCTCATGCAGGAAACCGTGTCCCTTCGCGCACATCCGTCCCTTGTTGTTTCCGGCAAGAGGATTGCCCTCCGCTTTCCAGATGCGGCCCCCGCGGGTGTGAACATTTATTCCGCACCAGTTCCCACAGGCATCACAGAGAGTAGGAGTGACTTTGACCTCGCCCGCAGTTTTTTCCCCTGCGGCCCATGAGTTGAAGCTCATGTAGGAGCCCGCGAGCACCGAGGCGCCACCTGCTGTGGACGCTATGAGGAACGATCGTCGCGTCATGCCTTTGTTTTTCATGAACCCTCCACCAGGGTAGGAGTCTTGTTTATGACAATATCCATATATTTATATGTTGTCAAGACTTTTTTTCAAGATTCTGTGAATCGTTCCTCACCGCTCGTCAGTAGAATCGGCCCGCCTTTGCTCGGGTCACCAGTCCACGGTCCCGAAAACCCTTCTCTGGAAAACGAGTTCGCGAGTGCACACCAGGGTGTACACCAGGGTCCCACCCTCGTGGTCCCTGACTCTATTCTCACACCCTCGTGAGACCGAACCGGCATCGGGCTCATTGCATTGGATTCAATGTCTCTGCGCGGCCCCCTTGCATGAGGCCGGAGGAGCGCGCTCATCGCGGCCCGGACGAAGCTTCTTGTCAGGCTTACTCGGGTGAGCGTCATTCCTTTGGCTCCCTGAAATGATCCCAGCCCCCCGGTGCAAAGACCTCGATGCTCCCGTCTCGTCTCACCACGCGCATCTCTTTGCCTTCGGAGAATTGACCGATCACCGAGAAGCTCCATCCCTCATCGGATGCCCGGTCCTCCAGACTTTTCACCATTTCCGGCTTCACGCCCGCGAGCAGCACGTAGTCTTCGCCTCCGTTGAGAATCCAGTCCAGAGGATCTCGGCCGAGAGCGCGTGCGGCGCGCATGAGAGCCTCTCCCACCGGAATTTTGTCCTCATGAACTACCGCGCCGAGGCCGGAATCGATGCACAGGTGCCCGAGATCCGAAGAGAGGCCGTCGGAAACATCAATGGCCGCGGTGCACCAATCGGACGATGCGAGGGAGCGGCCTTCCCTCACATGGGGTCTCGGCTCGAGATGGGCGCGCACCAACGGTTGACGCAGTTCAGAGGGGAGCTCCGGTGAATCGAGGAGTATTTCGAGACCAGCTCCTGAATCGCCGAGAGGGCCCGTGATCACAATGATGTCGCCGGGATTTGCCGTATGACGAAACAATATTTCGTCGCGGGGAACCCGACCCGTGACCGCGACGTTAATGGTCAGGTCGCCTCTCGAGCCGGTGGTGTCGCCTCCGAGAAGGTTCACCTCGAATGCACGCGCCATATCGCCCATGCCTCGATAGAGCCCGTCAAGCCAGGCTACATCGACTCGATCCGGCACCGCAAGACTGATGAACGCGTCCAGCGGACTCCCACCGCAGGCCGCTATGTCGGAGAGATTCACGGCAAGGGCTTTGGCTCCAATCACCTCTGCCGGCGCCCAGTCCATAAGAAAATGGACCCGTTCCACCAACAAGTCGGTGGTCACAAGAAGGTGATCGGGACCGCCCACGGAGATCACCGCGCAGTCGTCCCCAATTGCCTTGACAACACCCTCAGCGCGTATATTCCCGTAGGGAACGATACGCTCGATAAAACCAAATTCTCCGATTTCTCCGAGTTTCATTTGGAAAAACAGCGCGTCACCGGAATATGTGAGCCTGGCGAGTGGACAGGCTGACCTTATTCCGGTTGGAGGGCCTTCGCGGCGCGTACTTCCGCGACGAGTTCTCTGGTTGCTGCTTCTGGATCGTCCGCGGACACGATGCACGAGACCACGGCAACACTCTGGGCGCCCGCCACGATGGCGCCCCGGGCATTCTCGTGCCTTATGG